>CALRNG020000012.1:0-16561 GCA_943369495.1 Rhizobium sp. Q54 | reverse complement strand
CAGCGGTTTCCAGACTTCCTCATCCTTGGTGTTATTGTCGATGACCAGCACTTCGAAGTTGGGATAATCCATCTTCGCCAGCGCGTTCAGCGTCTCGATCACCATATGCGCCGGCTCGTTATAGCAGGGCACATGGATGGAAACCTTGGGATAATAGTTGCCGGGATTTGTCTTCGCCGGCGTGAATTTCCGCTTCCAGCGGTCGGTCCACACCACCTCGGTCAGTTCCAGCCCGTCGATCAGCACGACGATCAGCAGCAGGATCTGCGCACAGATCAGGATCAGGAAGGCGACGAAGGACATGGTGTTCATGCCCGTGGTCATCGCCTCCGTCGCGGTCCAGACCAGACCCGACGCGATGCCCTGGATCAGGGCGCCATAGAATAGCTGCCCCGCCGGCTTCAAATCATCGCGCGCCAGAACGAACCAGAACATGGGAATGAAGGCCAGAAGCGTGGCGATGGCGCAGAGCACCGGCCAGCCCGGCACCTCGAACACGCCGCCTTCCATGGGGAACTTCATCTGGCGATAGGTATCCCAGATGCCCCAGTTGGCCTCCGCCTCGCCGCCGATCTGCCGCTTCCAGGGCTGGTCGAACCCTTCCATGATGTAATAGTCCCAGCGGTTTTCACCGGCCAGGTTCAGGAAGTTGCGGATGAACTGCGCCTGATTGACCAGGCTGGCTTGCGCCCCGCCGCGATAGGGGCCGTCGGACGGCCAGCCGGCTTCACCGATCAGGATATGCTTGTCCGGGTACTTGGCGCGTACCTCGTCATACCCACGGCGTACCTGGTCCATGGCCTGCTCAATGGGCACCTTTTCCCAATAGGGCAGCAGATGGATGGTGATGTAATCGACGGCCTGTGCCAGTTCCGGATATTTGATCCAGACATAGGGCGGCTCGGCGGTGGAGACGGGCACGTCCATTTGCCGCTTCACGCGCTGGATATAGTCGATCAGCGGCTCGACCTCCAAGTCGCCGCGATACATCACCTCGTTGCCGACCATGACGCGCGTCACGTTCTTGTTGGCGCGGGTCAGGCGGACCAGGGAGTTGATCTCCTGCTCATTCTTGCCCAGATCGCCGGAAATCCAGGCGCCGGCGGTCACGTCCAGATCATATTTGGCCGCGATCTCCGGCGTCACCTCCAGCCCGTCGGTGGCCGTGTAGGTACGGATGGACCGGACGAAGGGGGCGACGACAGCCACGTCGCGCTCAATATCGGAGCGTGAGGGATGACGACCGTCCTGTGGATTCTGATGTTCCTGATAGGGGCTGAAGGCCACGCCGGAGATGGTGCCGGACCACAGTTTCTCTGGTGTGGTGGGCCGGTTGGACAGGGCCCAGGCCCCGATATTGCCCAGGACCAGCAGCAACAGCACAGCCCAAGCCGACGCCCGCATCTTCAAAATCTTGCCCATCGTTCCTGTCTTGCCCCTGGAACACCGGCCGCCAGGAATGGCGGCGGGTCAATCACTGGCAGCCGTTTCTGTTATTTTTGTGAAAAGCGCAATGGCCATCCGTGGTGACAGGGCTCAGCATAGCGCAGGCGGCCCATCTTGGTATAGACCGGGCAGGAAGGCAGGCAGGGGAAGGTGATGGAAACCGGCTTCGATCTGGATGCGCGTCTGGCAGCGGATACGGTCACGCTGGGTGACTGGCCCCTGTCGCGCGTGCTGTTGATGCGCAACCGCCTGTTCCCCTGGCTGATCCTGGTGCCGCGCCGGGCAGGGGCCGTGGAAATCCACCGCCTGTCGCCCGCCGATCAGGTGCTGCTGACGCGGGAGACGTCCGCTGCGGCCCGCGTGCTGGAGCGGCTGTTCCAGCCGGACAAGATCAACACAGGGGCATTGGGCAATGTCGTGTCGCAACTGCATATGCACATCGTTGCTCGCCGCCGGGACGACCCCGCCTGGCCCGGCCCGGTCTGGGGCCGTGGCCTGCACGCGGCCTATGGCGGCGATGAACTGACCTATCTGGCCGACCGGCTGTGGGACGCGCTGAAAACCGAAATCACTGCAATCCAGGACGCAAAATGAAGAAACTGCTGATCCCGGCCCTGCTGGCCGCCTGCCTTTTCGCTCCGCTTTCGACCCGCGCGGCGGATGTGCCCAGCCTTGGTGCCAGCGAGGCGATCCAGTTCGGCACCAGCTACAGCCTGGACTCCGCATTGCTGAAGGAAAAGCGCCGTATCAATGTGCTGCTGCCTGCTTCTTACGCCGATGGCAAGCGCAGCTACCCCGTGCTGTACCTGATCGATGGTGGCACCAAGGAAGACTGGTTCCATATCGCCGGTCTGGTGCAGCTGGGCGAACTGAACGGTGTGACCAAGGAGGTGATTCTGGTCGGGATTGAGGGGACGGACCGCAAGCGCGACCTGACCTCCCCCTCCCAGGACCCGCTGGATATCAAGGAACTGCCCACCCATGGCGGTTCTGACAATTTCCGCCGCTTTCTGGGCACGGAGCTGAAGCCCTTCATCGAAAAGAATTTCCGCACCGATGGCGAGACGGGCGTGATCGGCGAAAGCCTGGCCGGTCTGTTCATCCTGGAAACCTTCCTGCGCCAGCCGGCGATGTTCAGCCATTACATCGCCATCAGCCCGTCCATGTGGTGGAACAAGGAGGCCTTGTCCTATCAGGCAGCCGAGCTTCTGAAGGCACAGAAGTCCGGTACGCGCAGCCTGCATCTGGCCATCGGCAATGAAGGCGGGGGCATGCGCGGCGGTCTGGACCGAGTGATGGCGGCGCTGAAGACGGGGGCGCCGGCGGGCCTGACCTGGGACTTCCAGGATTTGCCTGGTGAGCGCCACCATTCCGTCTACCACCCCGCCGCCCTGCCGGCCCTGCGCGCGGCTTTTCCGGGGCCGAACCCGATCAAGTAAGGGCGGGGCCGGGACGGGGTGACAGTGTCGGCGCGCGATGTTATCCTCTTGTCATCAACCCTTGTGAGGCAGTCCCATCATGGACGGCAAGCCAGCCATTGAGACCGATGACACGGACCTTGGCCCCTTCGCCGATGCCGACCCTGCATGGCTGCGTGCGCAGGTTTTGCCGGCCTTGGAAGAATATGATCGCGATCCATCAACAGGCACGCCAATGGAAGAGGTGTTTCGGGAGCTGAAGGCGGAACTACTTGCCCGGATGCGATGATCCGAACCTATACCGTTATCTTCTCTGCGCGGGCTAGGAAGGATATCTGGGCTTTGTCGGGGTTGATTGAGCAAGATCGTGGAGCGGCGGTCGCGTTCAGTTATGTTGAGCGACTTCAGGTCTATTGCTTAAGCCTTCAGACCTTTCCGCAACGCGGCCATTTTCTTGATCGCACGGATAAGAATATCCGTGTCATTGGCTTCGAACGGCGTGTCACCATCCATTTCCGCATCAACGGCGATGAGGTTGTCATCCCGCGCCTGCTCTATGCCGGCCGCCAACCCTGATCTGCTCCAACGCCCTTATCCCCAAAGGCCAGTATAGAACCCAGTACCCATGCCCCTACCACATCTGGTATGGATAGGGCATGACCGACGCCGCCTATGAAATCCTGGACAAGCGCCTGGCCGAAGCCCTCGGCGAACGCTACCTGTCCTATGCGCTTTCCACCATCGTCTCCCGTTCGCTGCCCGATGTGCGCGACGGGTTGAAGCCGGTGCATCGGCGCATTCTGTTCGCGATGAGCCAGTTGAAGCTGGACCCCAACACCATGCCGAAAAAGTCGGCCCGCGTGGTCGGCGATGTGATCGGTAAGTTCCATCCCCATGGAGATCAGTCGGTCTATGACGCGCTGGTGCGTCTGGCACAGGATTTCGCCAGTCGCTATCCGCTGGTCGAGGGGCAGGGCAATTTCGGTAATATCGACGGCGATAACGCCGCCGCCATGCGATATACCGAGGCCAAGCTGACGGAGGTCGCCAAGGCCCTGATGCAGGGTCTGGACGAGGATGCGACCGATTTCCGCCCCACCTATGATGGTGACGGGCAGGAACCGATCGTCCTGCCGGCGGCCTTCCCCAATCTGCTGGCCAACGGGTCTGCCGGCATCGCGGTTGGCATGGCCACCAGCATCCCGCCCCACAATGTCGGCGAGATCTGCGGTGCGTTGAACCTGATCATCGAACGCGAGTTGCTGCCCGCCCCAGAGAAGCGCCGTCCAGTGACCGTGGATGAGCTGGTCAGCTGGGTCCGTGGTCCCGATTTTCCGACGGGCGGCATGTTGGTGGAGCCGCGCGCCAACATTATCGAGGCCTACCGTACGGGCCGTGGCGCCTTCCGCCTGCGTGCCCGCTGGACCAAGGAGGCCTTGGGCCAGGGCACCTGGCAGGTCGTTGTCACCGAAATCCCCTATCAGGTGCAGAAATCGCGTCTGGTGGAAAAGATCGCGGAATTGCTGTCAGAGCGTAAGCTGCCGCTGCTGGATGATGTGCGCGACGAATCGGCCGAAGATATCCGCCTGATCCTGATCCCCAAGAGCCGCAATGTCGATCCAGCGGTTTTGATGGAACAGCTGTTCCGCAATACGGACCTGGAAATCCGCTTCAGCCTCAACATGAATGTGCTGGATGGCGGCACCATCCCGCGCGTCATGAATTTGCATGAGGTGCTGAACGCCTTCCTGGCCCACCGCCAGGACGTGCTGATCCGCCGCTCCCGCTTCCGTCTGGCGGAGATTGAGCATCGGCTGGAGGTGTTGGGCGGCTACCTGATCGCGTATCTGAACCTGGACGAGGTCATCCGGATTATCCGTGAGGAGGATGAGCCGAAGAAGGACCTGATGCGCACCTTCTCCCTGACCGATGTTCAGGCCGAAGCCATCTTGAACATGCGCCTGCGCTCCCTGCGCCGCCTGGAAGAGTTCGAGATCAAGAAGGAGCATGACGCCCTGTCGGCAGAGAAGTCCAAGCTGACCGAACTGCTGGAGGATGAAGGCAAGCGCTGGAAATCCATCCGCACGGAAGTGCAGCAGATGGACAAGAAATTCGGTCGCTCCACGGCGCTCGGCGAACGCCGGACCGAGGTGGGCGACGCGCCCGCCGATATCGTGGTCCCGGTGGAGGCGATGATCGAGCGGGAGCCGCTGACCGTCTTCCTGTCGGAAAAGGGCTGGATCAGGGCCGTCTCGCGCCACCTGACCCATGCTGAGGTGGCGGACGCTAAATACAAGGATGGAGACCAGGAACGGTTCGTGCTGCGTGTGCAGACCACGGACAAGCTGCTGGTCTTCGCGTCGAATGGCAAATTCTACACCCTGGGGGCCGACAAGCTGCCGCGTGGCCGTGGGTTCGGTGAACCCGTGTGCCTGATGGCCGATTTCGGCGATGCCGAGATCGTCACCCTGTTCGCGCATGTGCCGGGGCAGAAGCTGATCGTGGCCAGCAGCGATGGAAGAGGCTTCCAGGTGGAAGCGGATGAGGTGGTGGCCCAGACCCGTGCGGGCAAGCAGGTTCTGAACCCGTCCGATGGCGGTGTCGCGACCCTGGTCATTCCGGTGGAGGGCGATGCGGTGGCCGTGATCGGCAATAACCGCAAGCTGCTGGTCTTCAAGCTGGAAGAACTGCCCCTGATGACGCGCGGCAAGGGCGTGGCGTTGCAAAAGTACAAGGATGCCAGCCTGGCGGATGTGAAGAGTTTCAATCTGGCCGATGGCCTGTCCTGGAAGATGGGCGGGGCTGAAGGCCGCATCCGCAGCGTCACCATGCCCGAACTGTCCGGCTGGGTCGCCTTCCGTGGCACCCAGGGCAAGCTGCCCCCCACCGGCTTCCCCCGGAACAATAAGTTCACGGATTGATCACCCGGATACGCCCCATCCTGTGCGCCGTCCTTCTGCTTCTCACCACTCTGCCGGCGAGGGCGGAGGTCGCGGCGGAGATGGCGGGGGCCTTGCGGGAACAGGGGCTGACCGGTGCTACCTGGGCCCTTGTTACGCCGGACGGGGTGACCACCGGTGCCGCCGGTCTGGCCGATGCCAGCACCGGTCAATCCATGCGACCCGATCACCGTGTGCTGGTCGGGTCCATCGCCAAGACGATGCTGGCGACCGGTGTGCTGCGGCTGGTGACGATGGGCCGGCTGTCGCTGGACCAGCCTCTGGCGGATATCTTGCCCAATGTGGCTTTCGACAACCCCTGGGCCGCTACGCATCCGCTGCGCCTGCGCCATCTGCTGGATCAAACATCCGGATTGGACGATGCCCGCCTTTGGCAGGTTTTCAGCCTGACGCCCACCCCCGACACACCGCTGATCCAGGCGATTGGTCGGAAAGATGAACCGCTTCGCCTGCGCTGGCCGCCGGGGGAGCGGTTTTCCTACTCCAATACCGGCTACACCGTGCTGGGCATGGTGGTGGAGGCCGTGGTGGGGGAGCGGTATGAGGCATGGCTGGACCGGGAACTGCTGATGCCGCTGGGCATGAAGGAGAGCAGTTTCGGGTTCGTAACCCAGGTTGGGCCGCAGGCTGACCCCAGATTGGCCATGGGGCATTTCGATGATGGATCGACGCAGGCCGCCACCCCCTGGTTCCCACGCCCCGCCGGGCAGTTTACAACCAGTGCCGCCGACATGGCCCGTCTGGCCCGGTTCCTGATGGGTGATGGGATGGTCGGTGGCGTACCCTTCATCGCCACCGACCTGTTGCGTGCCATGGGGCGGCATACCGTTAACCAGGCCGGTCGGGCCGGGTTGCCCGTCGGCTCTGCCTTGGGGTTGCAAGCGCGCGACCGACACGGGGTGCCGGGCCTGTGCCACGGCGGCAGCATCGTCGGCTATCGCGCCATGCTTTGCCTTTATCCCGAACAGGGTAAGGCCTTCTTCGTCTCCTTCAATACCGACAGCGAGACGGCAGACTATCCGGCCCTGGATGCCGTGTTGGTCCGCGCCCTGAGGCTCAGCCCTGTGGTACCTCTGCCGCCCGTGGCCGATCCAGACAGGGTCGCGTGGCAGGGCATCTACACACCCATGCCCAACCGTTTTGCGCAGTTCGCCTATCTGGACGGGCTGGCGGCCACGGTGCAGGTGACGGCGGTTCCTGATGGTCTGCTGCTGACCAATATGCAGAGGCCGGATCGGCTGCTGCTGCCCCTGGGCAATGGCCTGTTCCGGCAGCAGGAGCGCACCATCGCCTCGCATGTGTTCATGAGCGATGCCAGCGGCATGTCCTTCAGTGACGGGGGACAGAGCTATCAGCGCATTGCCGCTTGGCGCTTCTGGCTGGGGTGGGTGTCGGTCGGGTTTGGATTGCTGGGGCTGGGATGGCTGCTCCTGTCCGGCCTCTGGCGGCTGCTGGCGGGTCCGCGAAACCTGGGCGTCCTGATCCCGCTGGCGGCCCTGCTGTCGCTGGCCCTGCCGGTGCCGCTGCTGATCTGGGGGCAATCCTTCCTGCAACTGGGCGATCCCACGCCGGGAAACATGGTGCTGGCCACGGTGACAGGTCTGCTGCCGCTGGCTCTGCTGGCCGCCCTGTTCCTGGACCGCCGCCGCGCTGGCCCTGTTGTCTGGATCGACCGTACGGCCAGCATCGCCGCCCTGCAGTGGCTCTGCGTGCTGGCCATGGCGGGCCTGCTGCCCCTGAGGCTGTGGGCGTAGGTTGGGGCCTTCGCCTGCGGAAGTATTTCCGCACCTTCCGGATAGATGGTCGAAGTGCTTGGAAAGAGCCTAAAATAGTCCTCGATACTGGCCCCAAGGTCAGCTTAAGGGGAGAGAAAAATGCGCCTTGCTGTGATGGCCAGGCGTCTGCTGATGGGTGCCCTTTTCATTACTGCGCCCGCCATGCAAGCGCGTTCGGCGGAGGTTCTTCGCTTTCTCACCAATATTGCCCCGCCTTATCAGGAGATGGTCGGCGATAGATTGGAGGGGACCTCCATGCGGGCCTTCGACTGCGTGATGGACAGACTTGACCAACGCTATCTGGTGGACCTGTCGCCCTGGCTGCGCGCCCATGAGCAGGTGCGCCAGGGCCTGGCACAGGGCATATTCTCTGTGGCACCCGACATGGCGCGCGATCCGGCGGATGGGCGGCTGTCCCTGCCTTTGGCCTTGGAGCGTTGGGTCTGGGTCCGCGCTGGTCCCGGTGGCCCTATTCCGGCACAGGTGCGCACGGGCCGCCTGCCGGTGGCGGCTGTCCTGGGCTCCAACCAGCTGAAATGGCTGCAGGCGCGGGGGACCGATGTCGATCCGGCTGCCCGCAACGGGGCGCAACTTCTGCGTATGCTGATGGGTGGCCGCGTGACGGCCGTCCTGATGGACGAGGCGGAGCTGACGGCGGCGCGGCGGGAGGCAGGCATTGATCCCGGCCGCCTGACCGTGGCCTTTGAACGCTACATGCCGCTGGGGGTGTTCTTCTCCACCGCATTCCTGAAGACCCATCCCGGCTTTCTCGACCGGTTCAACGCCCAGGTGCCCCATTGTGCCGCCGCCAATATGGCGCTGACACCGTCAGAGCGGCGTACAGCCCTGATCGTCGCCGAACAGGTGCGCGATCAGTTGCTGGCCGATCCCGGCCTGCTGCCCGCCCTGAATGCCGCCTCGCAGGCAAACGGGCTTAAGCCGGTGCAGGAGATCATGGCGGAGGATCGCCGCTATCAGCTTCACCGCAAGCGCGCGGATGATCCCCTGGTGACGGCTGTGCGTGACCATCCGCTGTCGACACTGCTGCGCCAGCTTCGCGCCGCATCGGAAGGACAGGTATCAGAGATCCTGTTGTTCGACGGGGCCGGCATGGCCGTGGCTTCTGACCCGCTGTCCAGCGACCTGTGGCAGGCGGATGAGCGCAAATTCTCGATGACGGTGGCGAAGGGGAATGGCACGTCCTTCATCGACGCCATCGCCTTTGATCAATCGACCAGCCAGTTCAGCGTGCAGATCAGTTTCAGCATCAATGCCGCCGCAACCGACCCAGCGGCCCAGGCGTTGGGCGGCGTGACCATCGGAATCAACATCGAACGCACCTTGAACGGGCAGCGGGGTCCGACCCTGGTCAGTGTTCCGTGATCCTGTTTCGACGCCAGACGGCCCAAATGAAAACAGGGGCTGCCGGATCGGCAGCCCCTGTTTCAATGCAATCGAGGGGATGGGGGCCTCAGGCGTTCCCATGCTCCTGTGCATAGCGCACGGCTTCCTCGGCGGCCTTGAACAGGGCCTTGGCCTTGTTTACCGTTTCCTGATACTCGGCCTCCGGATCACTGTCGGCGACCACGCCGCCGCCGGCCTGGACATGCATCACCCCGTCCTTCAGCACGGCGGTGCGCAGCGCGATGCAGGTATCCATGGTGCCGTTGGCCGCGAAATAGCCGATGCAGCCGCCATAAATGCCGCGCCGGGTCTTTTCCAGCTCGTCGATGATCTCCATGGCCCGCACCTTGGGCGCACCTGATACGGTACCGGCAGGAAAGCCCGCGACCAGCGCCTCAATCGGCGTGAACTTAGGATTGAGCTTTCCTTCCACGTTCGAAACGATATGCATGACGTGGGAATAGTACTCGATCGTGAACTTTTCCGTGACCGTAACGGTCCCGGTCTGCGACACGCGGCCCACATCATTGCGGCCCAAATCCAGCAGCATCAGATGCTCGGCCAGTTCCTTGGGATCAGACAGCAGGTCAGCGGCCAGTTCCTTATCCTCCGCCGCATCCTTGCCACGGCGGCGCGTGCCGGCGATGGGGCGGATGGTGACGATGTCGTCACGCAGGCGCACCAGGATTTCCGGGCTGGAGCCGACAACCGACAGGCCGCCGAAATCCAGGAAGAACAGGAAGGGTGAGGGGTTCAGACGGCGCAGCGCACGGTACAGCGCAAAGGGCGGCAGGGTGAACGGCACCGAGAAACGCTGGCTGGGCACGACCTGGAAGATGTCGCCAGCGCGGATATACTCCTTCGCCTTCTCAACAATCCCATAATATTCCTGGCGCGCCGTGTTGGATTCCGGGGCGGGCAGGGCGGTGATATCCAGTGTCGTCTCATGCGCTGCCGGGACTGGGCCTTCCAGGTCGGTCACCGATTCCGCCAGCCTTGCCTTGGCCGCCTCCAGCGCCTGTTGCGCCGTCACGCCGGCCTGGGGGCGAACCGGCGTGATGACGGTGACGACATTCTCGATCCCGTCAAAGACCGCCATGACCGTGGGGCGGACCATGATGCTGTCTTCGATGTCCAGATTGTCGGGGTTGCTGTCGGGCAGCTTTTCCATCAACCGGACCATGTCATAGCCCAGATAACCGAACAGACCCGCCGACATGGGCGGCAGTTCCGCCGGCAGGTCGATGCGGCTTTCCTCCAGCAACGCCGTCAGGGCCTTCAGCGGGTCTTCGGCGCAAGGCGTGAAACTGTCGGGGGCAAGGGCCGCGGTACGGTTGATCTCTGCCTTCGCGCCCCGGCAGCGCCAGATCAGGTCCGGCTTCAACCCGATGATGGAATAACGCCCGCGCACCGATCCGCCGGTGACTGATTCCAGCAGGAAAGCGTTTGGACGCCCGCGTACCAGCTTCAGCATGGCGGAAACGGGCGTGTCCAGGTCGCTGACCAGCCGGGTCCAGAGCACCTGTGCCACTCCGCTGTCATAGGTGCGGATAAAGGTGCTGTCGTCCGGGAGGGTGCGCACGGGATTTACTCCTGCGTGGTGCGGTAGAGCTGGTTGATCAGGGTCTGGTTGATGGTCACGCCGTAATGGGCGCGCAGCGCGGCCAGATACTGCATGACCAGCTCATCCTGCATGGCCTGGCCCGTGGCATTGGCCAGCTGCGTCACCTGGGCCGCTGCCATCGGGTTGGCCGGGTCGGCGGCGATGATGCCGGTCAGCTTGACCACCACCACGCCGGTCGGCTTCTCACCCGTGGCGACATCGCCGACAGCGCCGTTGAACAGGGCTTGCTGGGCGGCTGCGGGCACGATGGCGCTGGGCGCGCCGGCGCGCATCAGCGGATCGACGACCTGCACCAGGGCGCTGGGGATGCGGGCGGCGGCCTCCTTGGCCGGGGTGCCGGCCTTCAGCTTGGCTGTGACCTCCTCCGCCAGCTTGCGGGCGGCGATCTGCTTCTGCTCGGCCTGCCAATCACCCAGGACCAGGGGTTTGACCTCGTCCAGCGGCTTCAGGGCGGCGGGGAATACCGCTTCGACCTGTACGGCGAAGAAGGCGTCGGAACCCGCTTCCTCCACGCTGCCCGTCTGACCAGAGGCCACGGTGAAGCCGGAGGCGATGATCTTGTCGATGGCGGGCAGGTCAGCGCCCTGGGCCACACCGGCGGTATTGGCGCCCCGGCTGTCGATCTTTTCCAGCTTCACGATGCGGGCCCCCACGGTCTGGGCAGCCTCGGCCAGCGGAGTGCCGCCGGCCAGCTCATCCTCCAGCTTGGTGGACAGCTCGAACAGTTTCTCCAGAGCCTTGTCCTGGCGAACCTTCTGCGCGACCTCGTCCTTCACCTCTTCCAGCTTGCGCTCGCCACCGGCCTGGACCTTGGTGACGGTGAAGATGTGGAAACCAAAGGCGCTTTCCACCGGACCGCCGGACGTGCCTTGGGCGGCTGCGAAGGCCGGCTCGGACAGTTCGGCGGGCAGGCCGTCCTTCTGGACATCGTCCAGCGTGACCGCCTCAACACCGGCCTCCTTGGCAACCTCCTCGATCTTCTTGCCACCGTTTACGGCGGCCAGGGCCTTGTCGGCGGCGTCCTTGTCGGGGAATACGGCCTGGGCGATGGAGCGCTTTTCCGGGGTGATATAGTCACCGGCATGGGCGTCGTAATATTCGCGCAGCGTCTCATCCGTGACTTCGACATCCTTGGTCAGCGATGCCGTCTCCAGCAGGGCCACGTTCAAGCTGCGATATTCGGGGGCCGTGTAGCGCACGGCCTTGTCCTTATGGAAGGCTTCCAGCGTTGCCTGATCGGGCGACGGGGCGGCCGGCATGGCGTTGAACGGGATGGTCACGGCCTCGAACGTGCGGCCTTCATAGCGGTACCGGAACAAGGCCTCCGCCAGGGTCTTGGACGCGGTGGCGCCGGCGGTGACAGCGCCGATCAGGTCGCTGCGCGCCATGTCGGAACGCACATCCTCGACAAAGCCGGTTTCGGTCAGGCCGTTCTGCTGCAACAGGGCGCGCATCAGGTTGGCGTCGAAATTACCGAAACTGTCCTTGAAGGCCGGAACCTTCAGCACTTCGGCGCGGACCGTCTCATCCGCGATGCGCAGGCCCAGATCGTCAGCCGCAAGCGCCAGCAGTTCCTTCTGGATCAGCTGTTCCAGGGCACGGTCGCGCAGGCCGAACTGCCGGGCCTGCTCCTCGGTGAATTCCGGGCCGACCATCTGCTTCATGCGGTTGAATTCGGACCGGTAGGCCTGATCCAGTTCCACAGGCGTGATGGCGCGGTCGCCAACCTGGGCAACGCCGGTCTGCACCCCCTTGGTGACATCACCGATGCCCCAGACAGCGAAGCTGATGATCAGGGCCACGAACAGGATCTTGACGACCCAGGAGCCGGCGGTGCTGCGGATGATCTGGAGCATGGGGACGCTTGCGGTTCCATCGAATGGGTGCAGCACCGCCCGCCGGAATGCGAACGGCACCGCCGGGCCACAGCCCGGAAAGCGCGGCATCATAGGGAAGCGGCATCACGGGGGCAAGTCTGGGGGGCGGGCAGGGGCCATGTCTTGTGCATCGGCCCATGACAACGCTGACCTTTTGGACAGCGGGGGCGGCGGCGCATAATGTTTCTTTACACATAAGGCCGGCGGACCGGGGGCAACCCGGCAGACAAGGCCCGGACCAAGAAGAGTAGAGGATGAAATGACCGTTCGCCGTTACCTGATCGCCGGCAATTGGAAGATGCATTGCCGGCGAAGCGATGGGGTGGCACTGGCCGCCGATCTGGCCGCCCGCGTCGGACCCGTTGCCGATCCGCGATTCGACCTTCTGGTCTGTCCGCCCGCCACCATCATCACTGCGGTGGCCCATTCTGTGGCCGGCAGTGCCGTGGCCGTGGGCGGGCAGGATTGCCACGCCCAGGTGCAAGGCGCCCATACCGGCGACATCGCGGCGGAAATGCTGGCCGATGCCGGTGCGACTTTTGTCATTGTCGGCCATTCCGAACGCCGCACCAACCATGCGGAGGACAGCGCCACGGTGAAGGCCAAGGCCGCCGCCGCCCTGCGCGCCGGCCTGACCGCCATCATCTGTGTGGGCGAAACGGAGGCACAGCGTGATGCCGGCCAGGCGGAGTCTGTGGTCGCCGAACAGCTGACGGGCTCGATTCCCGATGGTGCGACTGCGTCCAACAGCGTTATCGCCTATGAACCCGTCTGGGCCATCGGCACCGGGCGCACCCCGACGCTGGCCGACATTGCAGCCATGCACACCATGATCCGCGAAAAGCTGTCGGGTCTGGTGGCCGATCCCGATGCTGTGCGCATCCTCTATGGCGGGTCGGTGAAGCCGTCCAATGCCGCCGAAATCCTTGGCCTTGGGGATGTTGACGGCGCCCTGGTCGGGGGTGCCAGCCTGAAGGCGGATGATTTCTGGGCCATCGCGCAAGCCTGCCCTTGAGACTTCGCTATGGCGCGCCGTCGCGGGACCGATTAAGAAGCGTGACGGTTACATGACGCGGGTGCATCCCGTTTCCCCCTGACCGGGGAAGCGGGCGGCCTTGCGTTTGGGCGCGTGATGCGCCATTTGCTTCTGGTCAAGGGCCGCGGGTTCCCGAGGGTCCGTTCCAATTGGTTGCAGGGATTGTTGGGATGCAAGAGGTAGTCCTGGTCGTGCATCTGCTGATCACGCTGGCGTTGATCGGCGTGGTTCTGGTGCAGAAGTCGGAAGGCGGCGGCCTGGGTGTCGGTGGCGGCACCATGGGTGGGTTCATGACCGCCCGCGGCAGCGCCAATCTGCTGACCCGGACCACCGCCATCTTGGCGGCTCTGTTCTTCTGCACCAGCCTGATTCTGGCCATCCTGGCCGGTACCGGCCAGGATGGCCAGAAGAGTATTTTCGACAAGGTGCCGGCTCCCGGCACCGAGGCCCCGGCGGCGCCCGCTGAGCCGGTCAAGCCGACGGTCCCCGTCGGCCAGTAAGGCGCTGCGGCACCGGCCCTTAGGACATGGCGAGAGGCGGCAGTCATGCCGCCTCTTTCCGTTAGGGCCTGATTATGATGGAATGGGCATCCGTGCCCCGATGTGAAATCTCAACAAGGATTGGGCCGGAAGGACCCAACCTGTTGGCATGCTTGGCGAAGGTTAGGGTTCCATGACGCGCTTCATCTTCATCACCGGTGGTGTGGTTTCGTCGCTGGGCAAGGGTCTGGCGTCCGCCGCCCTTGGCGCGCTGCTGCAGGCACGCGGCTACAAGGTCCGCCTGCGCAAGCTGGACCCTTATCTGAATGTCGATCCCGGCACGATGAGCCCGTATCAGCATGGCGAAGTGTTCGTCACCGATGACGGTGCCGAAACCGACCTGGATCTGGGCCATTACGAGCGTTTCACGGGCGTTCACGCCACCAAGTCGGACAACATCACGACGGGCCGCATCTATTCCAACGTTCTGGCCAAGGAACGCCGTGGTGATTATCTGGGCGCCACAGTGCAGGTGATCCCGCACATCACCGACGCCATCAAGGATTTCATCGCCGCCGATCTGGATGGTGAAGATTTCGTGCTGTGCGAGGTGGGCGGCACTGTCGGCGATATCGAATCGCTGCCCTTCCTGGAGGCCATCCGCCAGTTCAGCAACGACCAGGGGCAGGAGAACGTGCTGTTCTGCCACGTCACCCTGGTCCCCTATATCCCGGCCGCCGGTGAGCTGAAGACCAAGCCGACCCAGCATTCCGTTAAGGAGCTGCTATCCGTCGGTATCCAGCCGCAGATGCTGCTGTGCCGCGCCGACCGCGACATTCCGGAGAATGAGCGCCGCAAGATCGCGCAGTTCTGCAACATCAAGAAGGAATGCGTGATCGCGGCCCTGGATGTCGACACCATCTATCAGGTGCCGATCTCCTATCATGAGCAAGGCTTCGATACCGAAGTGCTGAAATATTTCGGGATGGCTCCCGATGGCGCGCCCGACCTGTCGCGCTGGGAAGAGATCGTGCGCCGCGTGCGCAACCCCGAAGGCACCGTTACCATCGCGGTGGTGGGCAAATATACCAGCCTGCTGGATGCCTATAAGTCGCTGGGCGAGGCGCTGACCCATGGCGGCATCGCCAATAATGTGAAGGTCAAGCTGGACTGGATCGACGCCGAGATTTTCGAAAGCGGCGAGGCCCTGGCGCAGCTGGAGCATGTGCATGGCATCCTGGTGCCCGGCGGCTTTGGCGAGCGCGGGACCGAGGGCAAGATCCGTGCGGTGCAGTTCGCGCGTGAGCACAAGATCCCCTATTTCGGCATCTGCTTTGGCATGCAGATGGCGGTCATTGAAAGCGCGCGTCACCTGGCGGGCCTGAAATATGCCGGCTCCACCGAATTCGGCCGCCCGGACCCCGCCATTGTCGGCCTGATGACGGAATGGGTGCAGGGTAACCAGCTGGTTCAGCGTCAGGAAGGCGGCGATCTGGGTGGCACCATGCGCCTTGGCTCCTACAGCTGCCACCTGCTGCCCGGCACCCGCGTGGCCGATATCTATGGCAGCGAGGACATCGTGGAGCGCCACCGTCACCGCTATGAAGTGAACATCAATTTCAAGGAGACGCTGGAGAAGGTGGGCCTGAAATTCTCCGGCCTGTCGCCCGACGGCATCCTGCCGGAGATTGTTGAGCTGCCGGACCATCCCTGGTTCGTGGGCGTGCAGTTCCATCCCGAGCTGAAGTCCAAGCCCTTTGACCCGCATCCCCTGTTCACCAGCTTCATCGGCGCCGCCATCGCGCAGAGCCGGTTGGTGTGAGGGCAGCGCCCCATGCCGACATTGGCAACCTTTGGATCCTGTGTGATCCGGGTGTACAAGAACGAGCATGGGGTTCCCCATTTCCATATCCTGGGGCCTGATTTCGAGGGGGTGGTTGAGATCGCTACCTTGCGGATTTTGGAGGGAGACCAAGCCAAGCTTCGACGCTATGCTAGTGAGGCATTGGCCTGGGCGGATGCCCATCGGCCTGAGCTGCTGGATGCTTGGCGTCGTTTCAATCCTGGTCGGTGAGAGGCAAGGACCATGTCCGTTCCCCGTATCGCCCGTGTAACCCCGCTGCCACCCGGCCATCTGTCGGTGGAATGGGACGATGGCAGTGTGACGAGCGCCGATCTCTCCGACCTTCTGTCAGAGCCTGGATTCGAGGCCTTGCGCGACCCGGCGATCTTCCTTGCCGTAAAGGTGACAGATTGGGGCTGCACGCTGGAATGGCCGGATGGCAGCGACCTGTCGTTCCGTAATGTCTGGCAGCGCTCCCATCGCGCTGCTGCCTGACGGCACCAGCTCGATTTATGACACCCCCAAGGCCGGGCACAGCCGGAGTTGAGCATTCATGACCCGCACCGTTACCATCGGCCCCCTGTCCGTCGCCAATGACCGGCCCTTCACCCTGATCGCCGGCCCGTGTCAGCTGGAAAGCCGCGACCATGCCTTTGCCATGGCGGGGGCGCTGTCGGAACTGACGAAGAAACTGGGCAT
>CALRNG020000011.1:0-16686 GCA_943369495.1 Rhizobium sp. Q54 | reverse complement strand
TGATCGTCCCTGATGTCCAACAAGCGACGGCCCGCCCTCACCGGCGGGCCGTTTTGCATTGGAGAGAGAGGGGGCTGAGGCCGTCTGCTGATCAGTCGGGCGACGCCCATCCGCACAGCGGTCAAACAGGTCACCGCCGATGGTGGCGGGCGACGGTTCCGGTACTGCTGACACCGAGATTTGACCGCTTCCAAAACAGGGGGATGCGATGGGTTACCGCTTGGGCGTCGATGTGGGGGGCACCTTCACCGACCTGCTGCTGTTCAATGACAAGACCGGCGCCTTCTGGCGTCACAAGACCCCTTCCACCCCGGCCGACAGTTCCGTCGGCATCCTGAACGGCGTCACCGCCATCTGCGAAAAGGCGGGGATCACCCCCGCCGACGTGGAGTTCTTCCTGCACGGCACGACAGTGGCCACCAATGCCGTGCTGGAAGGCAAGGGGGCCAAGGTCGGGCTGATTGTGACGGAAGGGTACCGTCAGATCATGCAGATCGCGCGCTCCTTCGTGCCGGGCGGTCTGGCCGGCTGGATCGTCTGGCCCAAGCCGGAGCCGCTGGCAAGGCTGGAAAACACGGTTGAGATCAAGGGCCGCATGGACGCGCAAGGGCGCGAACTGCGTCCCATCGACGAGGCCAATATCCGCGACGCCCTGTTGAAGCTGAAGGACAAGGGCGTGGAGGCGGTCACCGTCTCCCTGATTAACGCCTATCTGAATGGCGCGCATGAGAAGCGCGTGGGCGAACTGGCAGCCGAAATCCTGCCCGGCATATCCGTGTCGCTGTCCCATCAGGTCCTGCCGGAGATGCAGGAATATGAGCGGACCCTGACCACGGTGGCCAACGCGTCGGTCCGCCCTATCGTCAGCCGCTATGTCCGCAACCTGCGGGAAAAGCTGCGGTCGGCCGGTTTCACCGGTTCCCTGTCGCTGCTGCGCTCCGACGGCGGCCTGATGTCGTCGGAGAAGTCCGAAGAACATCCGGTGTCACTGCTGATGTCCGGTCCAGCCGGCGGCGTGACCGGGGCGCTTTGGGTGGGTGCCAATTCTGGCATCCGCAATATCCTGACGCTGGATGTGGGCGGTACCTCCACCGACGTGGCCCTGATCGAGAATCTGGACCCGCGCCGCGTGCGCACCACCGAGGTCGGGCACCTAGCCGTCCGCGCCTCCTCGCTGGATGTGAAGACAGTGGGGGCCGGCGGCGGTTCCATCGCTTATGTGCCGGAACTGACCAAGGCGCTGCGCGTCGGCCCGCAATCGGCGGGTGCGGTGCCGGGTCCCGTGGCCTATGGCAAGGGCGGCCAGCTTCCCACCGTGACCGACGCCAATGTCGTTCTGGGCTACCTGCCGGAGGCGCTGCTGGGGGGCACCTTCAAGCTGGACCGGGAGGGCGCCAAGAAGGCGGTGCAGACCATCGCCGACACGCTGGGTATCGATCTCTATGCCGCCGCGCGCGGCATCATCGATATCGTGAATGAGAACATGTTCGGCGCGCTGCGCATGATCTCCGTCCAGCAGGGCTATGATCCGCGTGATTTCGCCCTGATGGGTTTCGGTGGCGCCGGCCCGCTGCATGTCAATGCCGTGGCCCGGCTGATGGGCTCCTGGCCGGCGGTGTCGCCGGTGTCGCCGGGTGTGCTGTGCGCGTTGGGTGACGCCACCACACGCATGCGCACCGAAACCGCCCGTTCCTTCTCCCGCCGGTTTGACGAGACGCAGGAAAGCGACGTGCTGAACCTGCTGGAAGCCATGGCCAAGCAGACCCGCGACGAGCTGAAGGCCGAAGGCATCAAGGACGAGGATATCACCAGCCTGTTCGAGATCGACGTGCGGTACGAGGGTCAGGCCTTCGAAGTGCCGCTGTCCATCGATCCGCAAACCCTGCGCCGCGACGGTCTGGCCGGCGTGACCAAGCGCTTTGATGACGAGCATAACCGCCTGTTCACCTTCAACATGCCCTCGCCGCATGAGCTGGTGAATTTGCGCGCCGTGGCGCTGGGTCCCGTGCTGGACCTGCCGGCCGCCGAACTGCCGCAGGGCAATGGCGATCCGTCGGCGGCCAAGATCCGCGATCATGAGCTGTGGATGGATGGCCGCATGGTGCCGGCGGTCATTTATGACCGATCCCGCCTGAAGGCCGGCGACCTGATACCGGGTCCTGCCATCGTCATCGAAATGGACAGCACGACGCTGATCGAGGCCGGTTGTGACGGCCTGGTCGACCGCGTCGGCAATATCCTTATCAACCCGCGCTGAAGGGGAGTGTGATCCATGCCCGCCCAGATCATCCAGACCAACAACGCCCCCTTCAACAAGGTCACCATCGATCCGGTGACGCTGGAAGTCATCGAAAACGCCCTGCGCAATGCCCGTATCGAGATGGATGCCACCCTGGTGCGCACGGCCATGTCGCCCGGCATCCGTGAACAGGGTGACGCCTTCCCCCTGATCGCCGACCGTACCGGCCAGATGATCGTGGGTCAGTTCGGCTCCTATATCGGTCCGTTCCTGGACGGGTTCGACGGGACGGTCGAAGAAGGCGACATGATCATGCTGTCCGACCCGTACTCGGTCGGCGGCGCCATCAGCCATCTGAATGACTGGCTGGTGCTGTTGCCGGTATTCAAGGATGGCCGCCTGATCGCCTATACGTCGATGTTCGGGCACCAGTCTGACATCGGCGGCAAGGTCGTGGGGTCGATGCCCATCGACGCCACCTCGATCTTCGAGGAAGGGGTACGTATCCCGCCGATCAAGATCTACAAGAAGGGCGTCTATAACGACGACCTGATCAGGCTGATCATGGCGCAGACGCGCAAGCCGGACTGGTGTACGGCCGACCTGAACGCCCTGATTGCGTCCTGCCGCGTGGCCGCCCGACGCGTGGTGGAGATGTGCGAGCGGTTTGGCGACGACATCTTCGCCGCCGCCACCGACGAGCTGCTAGCCCGCAATTACCGCGCCATGAAGCAGCTGATCGCCAGCTCCATCAGCGAGGAGAAGGTCAGTTTCGAGGATTATATCTGCGATGACGGTATGGGCTACGGCCCTTACAAAATCCGCTGCACCATGCATCGCGAAGGCGACATCGTGGTGCTGGATTTTGACGGCACCGACCCGCAGAGCCAAGCCTCGATCAATTTCTTCCTGAATGAAAACATGCTGAAGATGTTCTTCGGCATCTACATGATCATGGTCTTCGATCCGCAGGTGCTGTTCAATGACGGCTATTATGACCTGATCCGGGTGAAGATCCCTGACGGATCGCTGCTGAAGCCGAAATTCCCCGCCGCCTTGTCGGGCCGCACCCATGCGCTGGGCCGGCTGTTCGACATTATGGGTGGGCTGCTGGGCCAGAAGACGCCGGAATTCCTCAATGCCGCCGGCTTCTCCTCCTCCCCGCACCTGTTCTACTCGGGCTATGACGCCAAGGGCCGTTGGTTCCAGCTTTTCCAGATCGGGTTCGGTGGCATTCCGGGCCGACCGCTGGGCGACGGGCCGGACGGGCATTCGCTGTTCCCCGGCTTCACCAATGTGCCGAACGAGTTCCTGGAGCGGTATTTCCCGCTGGTCATCGAACGGTATGAGACCGTGGCCGACAGCGGCGGGGCCGGCCTGCATCGCGGCGGCAACGGCATCATCATGACCTACCGCTTCCTGGCGTCGGGCACCATCGCCATCCATGATGACCGCTGGTTCACCATGCCCTGGGGCGTGAATGGCGGCGAACCCGGTGCGCGCGCCCGCAAGATTCTGGAAAAGCCGGACGGCACCCAGATCGTGGTCGGCAACAAGCTGGAAAACCTGACCATCGAGGAAGGCGACCAGCTGCATTTCATCACCTGGGGGGGCGGCGGCTGGGGCGACCCGCTGCTGCGTAACCCGACGTTGCTGGAGCTGGAGCTGGAACGCGGACTGGTCACGGTGGAAGGAGCCAGGCGTTACGGTGTGGTGCTGGTCGATGGCAAGGTCGACGTGGCGGCCACAGAGGCGCTGCGGACGCAGATGCGGGCGGAGCGGGGGCCGGTGACATCGGTCTTCAATTACGGCCCCGACATCGACACGCTGCGCGCCAACAGCCTGACGGAGACCGGCCTGCCGGCACCGAAACCACCGGTGAAGCTGCGTCATTGGGCGGCTTAAACATCGGCTTTCCGCCATCCTCTTCCGTCATCCCGGCGAAAGCCGGGACCCAGGGGCCACAGGATCAAACTTCGAAGCTGCTGACATCAAAGCTGCTGAAATGGTTGGACTTCTGGCCCCTGGGTCCCGGCTTTCGCCGGGATGACGACAAAGGGTCGTCTACGTAAACCTATCTCACGGAGCCCCCCATGGCCTTGCTGTCCCGTCGTTCGCTGCTGCTGTCCATGGCCGCCATGGTGGCACTGCCCGCCGCTGCCGCAAAGGCCGACCTGACCGTCAAAACCCCCGCCGGCCGCGCTGTTGCCGTCAATGTCTGGAAGCCGGCGGGCAAGGAGCAGGGGCGTATCCTGTTCTCCCACGGTGCCCTGTCGGCGCCGTGGAAATATCAGCCGCTGGTCGATGCCTGGACAAAGGCCGGCTATAGTGTCTACGCGCCGCTGCATGTGGACAGCACCGACCATCCCGACCGCGCCAGTTTCCAGGGTCTGGCCAGCTGGCCGGCGCGGATTGAGGATGTGCGGGCGCTGGCCGATCATCTGAGCGGGCCCTATATCGCCGCCGGCCATTCCTATGGCGCACTGGTGGCGCTGTGCCTGGGTGGGTCGGCGATTGCTGTGCCGCCGGCGGTGAAGACGCCGCTGCGCGACCCGCGCGCTGTCGTCTCCCTGGCATTTTCCCCGCCCGGTGCGGCGCCGGGTTTCATCAAGCCGGGTGATTATGCACCGCTTTCCGTGCCGGCCCTCATCCAGACAGGGGACAAGGATGTGCCACCCGGCCCCGGCGGCGACTGGCAAAGCCACTTGCTGCCCTATGAGGAAGCCGCACCGGGCGGCAACCGTTACGCCCTGGTGCTGGACGGGGTGGATCATTATTTCGGCGGCGGCATCTGCCGGCCGGAATTGCCGGGGCCGGTACAGGCCGAACAATTGGCCATCGCGGCGGACCTGTCGGTCCTGTTCCTGCGCGCCCATGCCGGCGGTGACAAGGCCGCACTTGCGGCGCTGACTGGCCGGCTGTCGGATACGGGGCCGGCCCGTTTAACGCGCAAGTAACCGGGGGCGCCCGCGCCGGGCCGGCTTGATCAGCCCGTCACGGCTTAACAGGGCCAGGGCGGCACTGGCCGTGCCGCGGCACACGCCATAATATGTGGCCAACCCCTTCTGCGTGGTCGGTACCTCGCTGGCCACATTGGCCAGGAATTCCGCGCGCAGCAGCATGTATAGCCGGTAATAGGCCGGGATCATCATGACGACTTCCGGAATGCCGGTGGTGGCATCCAGGCTGCGGCGAAGAATATGGTTGTCGAGGGAGAGCTGCATTGTCGTGGCTCTGCTGCAAAGACAAGCCCGCCACCCACAGGAGGGCCATGGGTGGCGGCAGTTTCGGGAGAAAGGCACGGGACCGGGGAGGCTCAGGCCTCCGCGATCTCCTCAATGGTGCGGTTGAAGCGTTCCTTGGTGTCGGCTTCCGCCGCCTCCCGCGCTTCCTTGCGCATCAGATAGAAGATCCGATCCAGGAAATCCTGGCGCCAGGCCTCGCGCGCTTCCAGCGCTTCCTGATCCAGAACAAGGGTTTCCACGCCGGCGGCCAGGTCCAGGCCCGTGGTCTTGGCGTAGCGTTCGACGCTGTCCAGCCGGTCATGCAGAACGGAAATCTCATTCGCCAGGACCAGGATCATGGACATGGCCTGATCCATGCCGGGCGCTTGATAGAATTGCGGGCGCTTGCCCTTGGCATCCTTGACGACATGCGGGCGATTGGCTGTGCTGGTCATCAGGCGGCATCCTTGGCGGCAATTGTCGTCTGTTTCTGGGCGATGAACACTTCCCAGCCGCCGCCCGGCGCATATTCACCGGCGGTGAATTCGCGTTCTGCCACGGCACTGGCGGCATCCTGGCTGTATCCGGTGGCATCACTGGCGGCGAATTCCATGACGGCCATGGGGGCGGTGTCGAACTTCGCGTCGGTTCGGTCGAACCCGGCTTTTTCGGCCAGCGCGAACTGGTCCATCTCGCGCATCGCGCCCCAGAACGGCTCGTTATTGTACCAGGTCTCGTTATCCAGGATGAACTGCGTGAACGGGTCCATCAGGTCGAACGGCGGCAGATCGGCATGGATCATCAACCCGCCCGGCGACAGCAGCCGGTGACATTCCTGGAAGATGCGCGGCATGGCCTTGGCCGATGTCTCATGCAGCAGGATATGGCTGACCACCAGATCGAAATGCCCATCGGGGAAGCGGGTTTCCTCTGCGTTCATCTGCGCGAAGTTCACTTCCAGGCCCAGGCCGGATGCCCGCGCATGGGCATAGCGCACGCAAGGTCCACCGACATCAATGCCCCAGACCTCGGCATCCGGGAACAGTTCCTTGTAGGGCAGGGTGGCATGACCCACGGTACAGCCCATATCCAGGATGCGCTTCGGCGCAAAGTCCGGCATCCGGCGCTTCAGGTAGTTGCAGACCGACCGGCCCATATCGTCGTTCAACGGGCCCATATAGCCCATGGCGTAAAGATAGACGCCCCGGTCATACAGCGCGCCGACGGAGATGTCGTTCTTGGTGACCTCGGTTGCGTACCCGCCGGGCATGCAATGGATATCCAGCGCCGTGATATAGCGCGGGACCGCAAAACCGTCGGGAATATCCAGCACCGCCCCCGACTTGGCCGACAGTTCAGCAGCCTTGTCGATCAGGTCCGGCAATTGCCGGTCGATGCTGATATTGGTGGATTCCCACAGCAATTCCTGTGCGATGCGGTTGGCCGAGGCGTAGTGCTGGAAATACAGGTCGCGGACCATGCCGGCGCGGATGTCGCGGCGGTCGGCAGGTGCCCGTCCATGCTGGGCCTGGAAGGCCGGGGCCACACGGTTCCGGTAAATCGGCGTCAGGCCCGGCAGAAGCTTCTGTTGAATGAAGTTTTTGAAGCTTTTGGTAAATTCCTGACGCGACGCCTCATCATGCGTGGCGGTGGGCAGCGCTGGATGCGCCTGTTGCTGGAACGTATTAAGCATGACCGCTCCCGGATCGGTGATGGTTGCTTGGAAAAATCTATCCTGATTGAAGAACCGGACGGGGCCATGGGCAAAGGCTGCTGCCCCGAAATGTCCATCTGGTGGATATGGTCGGGATGATCGTTTCCAGGCTGAATTCTTCCGCGCCAGATTTGATCGCGACAAGGAAGGCGGTGCCACGCCCTCCGATCAGAACAATGGGAGTTCCGGGATCATGAGCGGACCTGAATTGACGCGCCGTCAAAGCCTGGGCCTGGCGGCCATGGCTGCCGCCGCGGGTGCGGTCGGCGCTGGCGCGTCGGCGGCTTCTGCGGCGTCCTCTGCCACGCCCTCCTTCCTGACCAAGATTGATTTCAAGAACCCGAAATGGAACCGGGACTCATACGTCCGCCTTGACGCCGATATCGATCCGACCAAGGAAAAGATCGGCTGGTTCCGGGGCAATGTCTATGGCGTGCGCGATAACGAGCCGGTCCGCACCCTGTTCGTGCTGGACGGGTTCAGCTTTGTGCGCACCAAGCGGCTGGAAGACGGTTCCTATCGCCGCATGCTGCGCGAGATCGGCTTCTACCGCGATGCCAAGACCGGGGAAATCCTGAAGACTTGGGCCAACCCGTATACGAACGAGGATGTGCGCGTCGTTCCCATCGCCAATGACCCCTATAATTACACGATCGGTGAATTCCGACCGCAGCCGCCCTCCTATGGCGGTCTGAACAAGGACAAGCCGCCGCCGGAGCCGTTCCTGCTGGACTGGCGTTATGGTCCCGATGACACGGTAATCCTGACCACCGATATCCACCTGTTCTATCCCAACGCCCTGCAGCCCGATAAGTGGGTGCGCGAATCCGCCGGCGCCTTCAACCGCGTGTCGGAACTGTTCACCTATGTGATCAAGCGCAAGGATCTGGAGAATCCCAAGCTGACCCATGTGAAGGCGGTTGGTTCCTGGTCGCGTATCACGCCATGGCTGCCCTGGATGCTGATGGGGCAGGCGCCTGGCCACATCTCCTATTTCTGTTCCTTCGGCGCCTATGACAGTGTGAACGACATTCCGGCCGATATCCGCGAAGCCGCCCGCGCCATGGACCCGAAATGGCTGGCCGCCCCGACGGAGGATTACGGCCCGTCCCTGTCCAGCATTGAGAACTACGCGCGGTTCCAGACGCCGGCCCCTGTGCCGGCCGGATGGACCCCGCCGCAGCCGCCACCACCGCGGACGCTGCCGCCGATGCCGCCCAAGTAAGCGGATAAAAGGGCGGGCGGGCGACGGTGCCCGCCCGCCCTTTTCGTTTCACCAGCAGTGCGACGTTTACAAGGATCACGAATGACTGCCGCCCTTACTGATGCGCCCCCGCCCGCCGCCGGCCGTCTGGGTCTTCTGTCCCAGGTCGGCTATGGCGCCGGACAGGTGGCGGGACAGGTGTTTCGCGACGTGCCGTCGCTGCTGCTGCTGTTCTTCATGACCACGGTTCTGGGGATAGAGCCGGCATTGGCCGGTGTGGCGATCTTTGTGCCGAAACTGGTCTGGGGCGTGGGCTGCGATCTGCTGGTCGGCGTACTGTCCGACCGCTGGAAACACCGGTTCCACCGCCGCTGGTGGCTGCTGGCCGGTGTCGTCGGCTCGCCCATGGCCTTTCTGCTGCTGTTCCATGTGCCGGCTGACCTGTCGCAGACAGGCCGCGTCGCCTATGTGGCAGCGGCCTTTAGCTTGTACATGGCGGTCTTCGCCAGCTTCTCCGTCCCCTATCTGGCCATTGCCGGTGAATTGTCGGACGATCCGCACCAGCGCACGGTTCTGATGGCTTGGCGGCTGGTTTTTACCGCCGCGGGCGTCCTGATCGGCGGGGCCGTGGCGCCCGGTGTGGTGCAGCATCTGGGCGGCGGGCAGCCGGGATATGAGGGGATGGCCCGCGTCCTGGCCGTGATCTGCCCCATTTCCCTGCTGATCGCCTTTTTCGGGGCGGGCCGTGCGGCACGGCAGGCGGGACGGGCGCCGGCGGTGGCGACAGGCACGCGCATGACTTTCCCTGCGGCTATCGCGGTGCTGGCGGCCCCGCGCTTCTCCGTTCTGCTGGCGTCCAACCTGCTGCAACTGATCGGGTCGGGGATGGCCTATGCCTCCATGCTGTATTTCCTGACCTACAATATGGGGCAGGGGGCGGCGGCACTTCAGCTGATCGGCGGGCTGATCGTGGCCGTCTGTGCCGGTATCATCGTGGCCCAGCCCTTGTGGGTGGCTTTGGCCAAGCGGGTAGGCAAGAAGCCGGTCTATGTGCTGTCGGCCATCGGCTATGGCGTCACCTATATCGCCTGGTCGCAGAATGCCCAGTCGGGCACCATGGTCGCCTATGTGTTCTGCGTGGTGGCCGCCCTATTCAATTCCGGCTGGGCCCTGCTCAGCTTTTCCATGATGTCGGACATTGCGGGGGAGGATCGGGCCAATGCCGGGCTTTATTCCGCCGCCTGGGTGGCGGTGGACAAGATCGGCTTCGCCCTGGGCGGCACCTTGCTGGTCGGTCTGGTCCTGTCGGGCTTCGGCTTTGATGTGGCGCGGTCCATGGCCGGGCTGCCGCAGGAACCGCGCGCCCTGACCGGCGTGATGCTGGCTTTCGGGGTCCTTCCGGGTCTATTCAATCTGGTCGCGGCGGCCCTTTATGGCCGTTTCGGTCGCCACTGACAGTGCGGGAAAGCGGATATCCATGGGCAAGATTGAGGAATTCCGGCGCGGCTGGTCGTTGATCCTGGCGGCGGCGACGGGTGTGGGGCTGGGCATCACGGGCCTGACCTTCTATACGCTGGGCATCTTTATCGGCCCGCTGACCCAGGAATTCGGCTGGTCCCGTACCTCGCTGGCGTCCGCCACCATCCTGACCACGCTGACCACCCTGTTGCTGGGGCCGGTCGTGGGCCGTCTGGCCGACCGGTTCGGCGGACGGACGGTCGGGCTGGTGTCCCTGGTGGGGCTGGCCGCCGGTCTGGGCGGGTTGAGCCTGATCGGTGCGGAATTGTGGAGCTTCTATCTGGCCTTTGGCATCGCCATGGTGCTGGGGGCCGGCACCCTGCCCATCGTCTGGACCCGCGCCGTCAACGCCGGGTTTGACAAGGCGCGCGGGTTGGCGCTGGGCCTGACCCTGACGGGGACAGGCGTGGTTGCCATCCTGGCCCCGCCCTATACGCAGTGGCTGATCGCCGACCATGGCTGGCGCACCGCCTATCTGGGGCAGGCCGCCCTGGTCCTGGTCATCGGCCTGCCCATCGTCTGGCTGCTGTTTCATGAGGGGGGTGGGGCGAAACCGGCCACCGCCGCTCCGGTTGTCCGGCAGGGCATGAGTGCCGCCGCCGCCCGCCGGTCGCGGCAGTTCTGGATGCTGGGGGTGGGTTTCCTGTTCGCCTCCTTCGCCGTGTCGGCCCTGATTGTGCATCTGGTGTCCATCCTGTCGGGCGGCGGGATGGATCGGGCCAGTGCCGTCTGGGCGGCCAGCCTGCTGGGCTTTGCCATCATCGCGGGCCGCCTGGGCATCGGGGTGCTGGTCGACCGCTTCTATGCGCCCGCCGTGGCCTTCGGCATCCTGGCCATCGCAGCGGGTGCCTGTTTTCTGCTGATGCTGGCGGGCGGCAGCCTGTCGCTGGCGCTGGCGGCGGTTGTCCTGATCGGTCTGGCGGCGGGGGCAGAGGTCGATCTGGTTGCCTATCTGGCCAGCCGCTATTTCGGCCTGCACGCCTATGGCGAGATTTATGGCTGGCAGTTGGGCTTCTTCGCCCTGGGTGCTGGTCTGGGGCCGATGGGGGTGGGCCGGCTTTATGACGCCACCGGTTCCTACACGGTCGGCCTGATCGCCTGTGCTGTCGGGTTTGGCGTGGGGGCGACCCTGATCGGGTTGCTGGGTCGCTATCCGGAGCGGTTTGAAGAGTGATACGCTTGTCCGCTGTCCGGACAGGGCGTATCGCCGCCCCGACTAATCGCGCATGATCCTGTCACTGTGTCGTCAACAGACGCATTTGCCAGGGAAACCAATATCATGCCGGATATCGCCGCCCCCGCTTCGGACCTTCTGCTGAACCTGCGCGCCATGCTGGGGGAAGGTGCGGCTTTGACGGATGCCGACAGCCTGTGCTTCTTCGGCCAGGATGTGCATTCCATCGGCGCCCCCCTGCTGGCCGTGATCCGGCCGGCCACAAGGGAGGCGTTGGCCGGTGCGCTGAAGCTGCTGCATGCGGCGGGTGTGGCCGTGGTGCCGCGTGGCGGCGGCATGTCCTATTCCAGCGGCTATCTGGCGGGCCGGCCCGGCGCGGTGCTGGTGGATACGGGCGGCCTGGACCGGATCATCGAGATCAATGCCGATGACATGTATGTGGTGGCGGAGGCGGGCCTCACCTGGGCGGCCCTGGACGCGGCCTTGGCGCCGCTGGGTCTGCGGACGCCGTTCTGGGGACCGTTCTCCGGCATTCGCGCCACGCTGGGCGGGACCATGTCGCAGAATGCCGTCACCTATGGCACCGGCACCTTCGGCACGGCGGTGGATAGTCTGCTGGGGCTGGAGGTGGCACTGGCCGACGGGTCGGTCCTGCGCACCGGGTCCTGGGCACAGCCCAACAGCGTGCCTTTCTTCCGCCATTACGGTCCCGACCTGACGGGGCTGTTCAGCGGCGATGCCGGTGCGATGGGCATCAAAACGGCTGTCGCCCTGCGCCTAGTCCGCCGCCGGCCCATTACCAGCGGCATCTCCTTCGGCTTCCAGACCTTCGACCAGATGCTGGGCGCCATGGCCGCCGTGGCGCGCGAAGGGGTGGCATCGGAGGCGTTCGGCCTGGATCCGTTCCTGCAAAAGCAGCGTCTGGGCATGGGCGATCTGAAATCCGACCTGAAAATGTTGCTGGCCGTGGGCCGCGCAGGCCGTGGGCCGATTGAATCGCTGCTGCAAATGGCCAAGATCGTCATTGCCGGGCGTGGCTTCCTGGACGGTATCAACTATTCCGCCCATTACACGATTGATGCCTGCGATCGGGACGAGGAACGGTCGATGCTGCGCCGTATCCGCGCAGCGGCGGAGCCGTTCGGCAAGGAGATCGAGAACTCCATGCCGACCCTGGTTCGGGCCTATCCGTTCCCGCCGCTGAACCATATTCTGGGGCCGAAGGGTGAACGCTGGGTCCCCGTCCATGGCATCATGCCTTTCAGCCGGATTGCCGCCTTCCGCGCTGATCTGGACGCGCTTTACGCGCGCCACGCGGCGGAGATGACGCGGTGCAAGATCCTGGCTGCCGCCATGTTCTCCACCATCGCCACCAATGGCTTCCTTTATGAACTGGCGTTCTATTGGGAGGATGAGCGCGCGGCTTTCCATGACCGTATCCTGGAGCCGGATGCGGCCAAGAATCTGCCCCGCTATCCCGCCAATGCCGACGGCGCGGACCTGATGCGGCAGTTGAAGCAGGAATGCGTGGCGCTTTATGCCAGGCATGGCGCCGCGCACATGCAGGTGGGACGGCTGTACCCGGTGACCGAGGCCATGAACCCGGTGACGCGGGAAGTGTTGGGGGCCGTGAAGGCGAAGGTGGATGGCGCCGGATTGATGAATCCGGGTGTGCTGGGGCTGTAATCAACCGTGGGGGAGGGGAAGGCCCTCACCCTATTGGATTACGGCAGAACCACCTGCCGGATAACCCGGCCAGCCGCCAGTTCGTCCATCAGCCGGTTGATCTCCGACAAGGGTGCCGTCCCGCTCAACAGCCGATGCACCGGCAGCCGCCCCGCGCGCCACAGGCCGATATAGCGCGGCACGTCGCGCGACGGGATGGAGGAGCCCATATAGCTGCCCATCAGCGTCTTGCCGTCGGCCACCAGCGATACCGCCGGGAAGCTCAACATCTCCGCCGGGTTGGGCAGGCCGACCGTGACGGTGCGTCCGCCCCGGCGGGTGGATTTATAGGCGGCGGCCAGCACGGCGGCCTTGCCCGCCGTCTCAATCGCCACATCGGCTCCGCCGCCGGTCAGGTCGGCGATGGCCTGGGCCGCATCGGCAGGCGCCACGGCGGCAGCAGCGCCCAGTTCCAGGGCCAGCTTGCGCTTATCCTCAATGGGATCGACGGCGATGACCGGGTTGGCCCCGGCGGCCACGGCGCCCAGCAGCGACGACAGGCCGACACCGCCCAGCCCATAGACCACGACGCTTTCGCCCGGCTTCACGGCGGCCGTGTTCATCACGGCGCCGACACCGGTCAGCACGGCACAGCCGAACAGGGCCGCGATCTCCGGCGCGATGTCGGGCGGGATTTTCACGGCGGAGCGCTGATCCACCACGGCATGGGTGGCGAAGGCCGACACGCCCAGATGGTGGTTCACCTCTTTGCCTGGCAGTTCCATGATCCGCCGTCCGCCGCGCAGCAGCCGCCCCTCACCATTGGCCGTCGCCCCCGGCTGGCACAGGTATCCTTCGCCGGCCCCACAGCAGGCGCATTGCCCGCAGGCTGGCAGAAAGGCCAGCACGACGCGGTCGCCCGGATTGAACGGACTGTCAGGATCGCCGGTTTCCAGCACTGTCGCCGCCGCCTCATGCCCCAGGGCCATGGGCATCGGGCGGGGACGGTCACCATTGATCACCGACAGGTCGGAATGGCACAGGCCAGCGGCATCGATACGGACCAGCAATTCACCGGCGCGCGGCGGGGCCAATTCCACCTCCGCTAGGCGAAGCGGCCGGCTGTCGGCATAGGGGCCGGGCAGGCCGATCTGGTCCAGAATAGCGGCAGTGATGCGCATGGCGTTTCCCTCGGGCGATTTTCGATGATCATGCAATCTAATGGCGGCGGTCGCCAGCGGGTGATGAGGCCTGCTCATCACGCCATGGCCGGGATGCGACAGACAAAGACCCCCGGTCCTTGTGGGCCGGGGGTCTGTTCTGGGCCGGCGGCCTTAATTGTTCGGCGCACTGCTGTTGGTGAAGTTCTTCCAGTCCTTGGTGACGAACACTTCGTCAATCAGGGTGCGTTGGAAGCACTTGCCGGCCTTGTACCAATGCCAGGTGCGCGACCGGAACTGGCCGCAGTCGGAAATCTGGATCATTTCATAGAGATACAGGTCCGGCTCGCCCTTGCGGATCCAGTGCAGGCAGGTGGAGCGGTCGAAATCATCGGGCTTCATGGCAGCCGCCCAGCCCTGGATCAGGTCATTATCCCACCAGATGCGGCCATTGGCGTAGGAGGCCGGGAAGTCGCGCAGCTCGGTGCGGCCATCTTCCCAGAAATAATGGTTGGTCTGGTGGTACGGGACCGGCCCCTCCTCCGTCATGCGGCAGATCAGGCGGGAACGGTGCTGGTCGATCAACTTACCCGTCTGCGCCGAATAATAGCGATACCAGCCCTCCCAGACGCCCTCATGACGGGCCAGCAGGGGCATGTCACGGCGCATGTCGGCGACATTGTTGCTCATATCCAGAAATCCTTATGCTTGAGAGGGTCTGATCAACGCAGATCGACGGTGACCTTGCCCATCGACCGACCGGACAGCAGATGTTCTACGGCGTCCGGCACCTGGGCCAGGCCCGCAAACGGCGTATCATCGAAGGTGACGGCGATTTTGCCCGTGGCATGCAGGCTGAACAGCCTTTCGCGCGCCGCTGGCCACAGGTCGGTCAGACGGCCATTCATGAAGCCGCGCACTGACGCGCCCTTGTAATAGAGCTTGTTGCCGACCCGCGGGGCCGTGACGATTTCCGGCTTGCCGTCCAGATCCTGGGCCGCACCTGCCACCACCACGCGGCCCAGCGGGGCGACATTGTCCAGGAACGCGTCGAAGATCGAACCACTGACGGTATCAATGGCGAGGTCCAGCGCATCACGGAACTCCGTGCCCAGGACCTGGGCCACGTCCTCCTGCTTGTAATCGATCACCCGGTCGGCGCCCAGCGACCGGACAAAGGCCGATTTCCGCTCCCCACCGCACACCGCGACCACCCGTGCGCCGGCCAGTTTCGCCAGTTGTACCAGCAGATGGCCCAGTCCGCCCGCCGCCGCCGAAATGGCCACCGTTTCGCCAGAGCGCAGCCCGCCGACATGGTCCAGCGCCAGCAGGGCCGACACGCCGGTGGAGGCGAGCGCCAGATAGTCGCGATGTGCCGACGGAACGGGGATGAACTGGGTGGCCGGGGCGATGTTGGCCAGACGGTAACCGCCGGTGAAGCGGTTGGTGGCGGCGGCGTCGCCGGGCCGAAAGCCGGTAACGCCCTCGCCAACGGCATCCACCCATCCGACGGCCTCTACCCCGGTCCAGGTGGGAAGCGGGATGCGGATATAGTCGACGGCATCGCGGGCGATCTGGGTATCGAAGATACCGTTGACGCCGCACCAATGGTTGCGCACGCGAATTTCACCGGGGCCGGGATCGCGCATCGGCTGCTCTACGATCTCCACCGCCTCGCGGAAACTACGCGCGAAGCGGACCTGCTGTAAGGCCGTGTAGGTCTGGGTCATTTCGGGTCCTTGGCAAAGCCCAGCACGCCGGGATTCAGCAGACGGGCCGGGTCTACCGCATCCTTCAGCGCGTCCAGCAGGGCGCGGCTGGCTGCGTCACGGCTTTCACGATAGGGGTAGGAACGGCCCACCTGCAGATGACCGCAGCCAAAGCGCTGGAAGGTGGCGATCAGGCGCTTGCGCGTTTCCACCACAATGGCGGTGGCGTCGGGATTGTCCGGAAACTCCGGCAGGCGGGCCATGTGTGCTGGTTCCAGCGCCTCGTAATGGACCGGCAGCCGCTTTTCCGGCCAATAGATCACTGGTTCCAGGATCAGGGCATTTGTCGACATCGACGTGAACAGGTAACCCGTCTTGATGTCATGCTGGGCGAATGCGTCTTTCATGCCGGCGAACACCTGCTCCAGCGCGTCATACAACGCCGGGGCCTTGGACAGAGAAATCTGGCCATGGATGGGAATCCAACGCTCGCCCCCCGGCCCCAGCGCGCTGTTCAGCGGCGGGAAGGGCATGGCGCGGATGATTTTGGCGATGGTGTTCGCCACCTCGCGGCCATGATGTTCGGCGGCGATGCGCCGGGCGGTGGCCATATCATGAGCCACTCCTTCGGCTGACCGCCCCTCCGCATTCATATGCAGGGGGAAACTGTCCAGGCTGACAAAGCTGCGGCCGGCACTGGCCACCCGCAATGCTTCCCACAGTCCGCGCAGCAGCGATTTCTGGCGGGTGACCACGGCGCCCAGCGCCTTGACGTCGCTGGTCATGGACGCGCGCTGCATGCGCACCCGTGTCAGGCCGGGGTCGAAGGCGCACATTTCCGCCGCCACGCCGGCCCGCGCCAGGGCCGCCATGGCCCTCATCAGGTCAGCGCCCGTGGGGAATTCGAAACTGGCGTAATCCTCATGTTTCGGGGCCTGGATCAGGCGCAGGGTGACATGGGCCTTCACCCCGAACGCCCCGCAATCGCCACAGAACAGGCCGGTCAGGTCCGGCCCGAAATGGCGGTAGAAGGGGGTATCCCCATCCTCGCCGCGCGCACCGGTGCGCAGGATCGATCC
>CALRNG020000010.1:0-16973 GCA_943369495.1 Rhizobium sp. Q54 | reverse complement strand
CGAAAATCGCATCCACCCGTCCCGCCGCCACCAGGTCCAGCATCACATCAACATCGAATCCCGGCATGATCAGCACCCGCCCACCAATGATCAGGGTCGGCAGCGTGTGCAGATTGATGCCCGCCGTATGGAAAAGCGGCAGGAAATTCAAGGTCGTGTCGCGCGCCGTCAGGCCGATGGGCTGCGAGATGTTGATATAATTCACCATGGCCATGGTGAAGGTATAGATCACGGCCTTGGGCGTACCCGTCGTGCCCGACGTGTACAACAGATACCAGATGCCATCTGCAGGCCAGATGCGCCGTCCGGCATGGGCGGGCGTGCCATCCCGCCGCTCCGTATAATCCGTATCCAGCCCGACCAGGGTGGGTACATCGCCCGACAACTCCGCCGCGACGCCGGTATCTTCCTCGCCAAAGAACAGGACACGCGGGCTGCTGTCGGCCAGCAGGGGGCGGATTTCCGCCGCTGGCATACGCCAGTTCAGCGGCACTAAGATGGCTCCCATCTTGGCACAGGCAAACAGTATCTCGAAAAACGCGATGCGGTTGCGGCACAGGATGGCGACGCGGTCGCCCTCCGCCACGCCTAAGGACAGCAGCAGCCCTGCCGCCCGCGATGCCCGCTCGTCCAGGGACGCATAGGTGACGGTGCGGCCCGTTGCCACCTCCTCCATGGCGATGTCGCTGCCGGCCAGTTCGGCGCGCTTGGCGGTGATATCGAAGATGCAGGGGATCATGCGCCACCTCCACCGCGCGCCAGGGGCGACAGGCCGAAGGTGATCAGCTCCGCCGCCGCATCGGCCACTTCCTTGGCCGTCTTATCGCTGCTCCACACGGCATAGCGCATGCCCAGAAACACGCTCATCCCGATCAATGCCCAGGCGCGTTCCTCCTCATGGCCCGGCCGGATCTCGCCCTTCTCGGCGGCCTGGGCCAGGTTGCGGGTATAGGCGGCGGCGAAGACCTTGTAATAGTTCAGATAGGCATCTTCCGCGACGAACTGCGCCTCCATGACGATGCGGTACAGGTCCTTGTGCTCGCGCACGAACTCGATAAAGGCCTCAAGACCCAGCCGTTCCGCCGTCAGACGGTCGACATTGCCGGGTACCCGTTCGGCAATGTGCTGGCGGGTCAGGTGGCCCATATCATCGACCAATGCCCGGAACACCTGCTCCTTACTGTCGAAATACGTATAGAAGGTGCCCAGTGCCGCCCCGGCACGTTGGGTAATCCCGCTGATCGACGCCTCGTGGTACCCGCGTTCGCCGAATTCCGCCGCCGCCGCGTCCAGCAGCTTGCGCAATGTCCGCTTGCCTCTCTCGGTCCGCGGGGCCTTGGACGTTGCCGTCTCTTCGCCGCCCATGATTTCCTCCCTGGCTACAACTTGAATATTGACTCAGGTTTCGATTTGCCGCAAGCATGGGGGCAAGCCGGACGGAAGATCGACCCATCGATCTCCATCAACCCCAGCCTTCCACGACCAGCGCAATCGGTCCAGGGCGGGATAACGAACACCGGCACGGGATGGAAGCTTCAAGGGGGTAGACCGGCGCATGCCGTATCTGGTCACCAGCGATCAGGCGAAAATCGCCTATGATGATGTGGGGCACGGGCGGCCGCTGCTGCTGGTCCATGGCTGGGCCACGCATGCCGGTTTCTTCCGACCCCAGGTCGACGGCCTGTCGCAAAGTTTCCGTGTCATCAGCGTCGATCTGCGCGGCCATGGCCGCTCGCAGGCCGTATCGGGTGATCTCTCCATCGACCTTCTGGCCCGCGACATCGCCGAACTGGCCGACCACCTGGACCTGAGCGACCTGCTGGTCGTGGGCTGGTCGATGGGGGCCATGGTGCTGTGGCGGGCGCTGCTGGATGGTTTGGCCGCGCGTGTTGCCGGCATGATCTCTATCGACATGGCGCCCCGCGTCATCAATGGCGATGGCTGGGACTTAGGGCTTCGCGGTAGTTCGGCGGCAAAGGCCGCCCGGCAGAGCCAGGCCGCCATGGTCGCCAACTGGGCCGCCGTCGGCCCCCGCGTCGCCAGCCGCATCTTCGCCGAAGGCCGGGATGTGGAACAGGCCATCCTGCGCCGCTGGGCAGAGACGGAGGTGGCGGATAGCGACCCCGTATCCATGGCCCGGCTGTGGACCTCGCTGACAGCGCAGGATTTCCGCGCCCTGCTGCCCGGCATTTCCGTGCCCGTCCTGGTGACGCACGGGAAACTGTCACGGCTTTATTCCCAGGATACGGCCCAGGCGCTGGCCTCGCTGCTGGCCCATGCCATCACCATCGGGTTCGACCGGTCGGGCCATGCCCCGCATCTGGAAGAACCTGACCTGTTCAACAGCACGCTGACCCGTTTCGCCGCCACCCTGCCCCCGGCAGGTGGTGCGGAAGCAACCGGTGCCGGGCGGGATGAACCCGCCGGCGCTCAATGAGAATGAAAGGGAGAACCATGAAGACCTCGTTCGGTAAATCCTCCATCACCGCCCTGCTCTGCGCCGGGACGGCCCTGACCAGTCTGGCGGCCCTGCCCGCCATGGCGCAGCAGGCCCCGGCCCAGGAAACCGCCAGTGAAAGCATCCTGGGTGAGATCGTCGTGACGGCGCGGCGCCGCGCGGAAAGCCTGCAGGACGTGCCCGTCTCCATCTCGGCCTTCACCGCCGAACAGCTGGAGAATGCCGGCACGCCGGATATCACCGCGCTGACCAAGACCACCCCGAACCTGACCATGCAGGTGGCGCGCGGTTCCAACTCCACCCTGATCGCCTTTATCCGCGGCGTGGGTCAGCAGGACCCGCTTTGGGGCTTTGAGCCGGGCGTGGGTCTGTATGTCGATGACGTCTATGTGGCCCGCCCGCAGGGTGCCGTGCTGGATATTTTCGATGTGGAGCGGATTGAGGTGCTGCGCGGTCCGCAGGGCACGCTCTATGGCCGCAACACCATTGGCGGTGCCGTCAAATATGTGACCAAGAAGATCGACGACGAACCGCATATGAAGGCGAAGGTCCAGGTCGGCTCCTACAAGCAGACCGACCTGATCCTGTCCGGTTCCGCCCCGGTCACCGAAACGGTCGGCGTCTCGGGTGCCGTGGCGTTGTACCGCCGCGACGGCTTCGGCAAGAACCTGACCACCGGCCAGGAACATTACGACAAGGACGTGTCCGCCGGCCGCCTGTCGGTGGAATTCACGCCCAACGAAGACGTGTTCATCCGGGTCGCCGCCGACAAGACGGTGGATGACAGCAATCCCCGCCACGGCGCCCGCCTGCTGCCGACCACGGGCTTTCCCGTGCTGGGCAGCGTCTATGACACCCGCGCCGGCCTGACGGGCAAGCAGAAGGTGAAGAACCAGGGCGCCTCGCTGACGGCAGAATTCAACGTCAATGACGACCTGATGGTGAAGTCGATCACCGCCTATCGTGATGGCCGCTCCGACACCGTCATCGATTTCGACAATCTGCCGGCCAAGATCCTGGACATCCCCGCCTATTACGAGGATGACCAGTTGAGCCAGGAATTGCAGCTGGTCTATGAGGGTGAGCGTCTGAAGGGCGTGGCCGGCCTCTATTACATGGACGCCCATGCCGAAGGCGCGTTTGACACCATCATCGCCAACGCCAACCTGACGACCCTGACCTCCGGCGCCGTCGACACCAAGTCCTACGCCGCCTTCGCCGACTTCTCCTATGAACTGACCGATCAGGTGAAGGCATCCGTCGGCGCCCGCTACACCTCGGACAAGAAGGAAGGCACCGTCTACCGCGTGAACTATGCCGGCCTGACCAGCCCACTGTTCGGTGGTACCGCGCGCAACCCGACGCTGATCCGCTCCAACTACACCAACGAGCGCACGTTCAACGAATTCACCCCCCGCGTCAGCCTGACCTATGAAGCGACCAGCGACCTCACGCTGTACGCCTCCTATGGCCGTGGCTTCAAGTCGGGCGGCTTCGACATGCGCGGCGACGTCATCCTGACGCCGGACACGGCCAATGGCTATGATCCGGAACTGGTCGATACCTATGAAGTCGGCTCCAAGTCCCGCTTCTGGGATGGGCGCGCCACCTTGAACCTGGCCGCCTTCTATTCCGACTATAAGGGCCAGCAGGTGACGACGCAGGTGCCGTCGGGCGCCACCATCGCCAGCTTTGTGGACAATGTCGGTTCCTCCACCATCAAGGGCCTGGAAGCCGAAGGTCTGCTGGCCATTACCGATGAACTGACGGCCAATTTCGCCATCGGTTATATCGATGCGGAATTCAACAAGTTCCTGCGCTACAACCTGACCACCCGTCAGTATGACAATATCGCCAACACCGCCGTGTTCCAGAACACGCCGAAATGGACGGCGAATTTCGGCCTGACCTACGTCCATGACATGGGCGAAGGCGGCATCCTGACCCTGTCGGGCAATGCCGCGCACCGCAGCGCCTTCTCGATGTTTGAATTCCCGAACCCGACGCTCGATCAGGCTGGCTACACGCTGTACGACCTGTCCGCCGTCTGGACGGCGGAAAGCAACAACTGGTCGGTGGGTCTGCATGGCAAGAACCTGGGCGACAAGAAGTACCGCGTCGGCGGCTACAACTTCCCCGGCGCCCTGCTGGCCGACAGTGTGATCGGCTATTACGGCCCGCCGCGCACCGTCACCGCGACGCTGGAGTACCGGTTCTAAGCTACGCGGTTGCCGTATAAATGCGGATTACGGCTTGCGCCTAATCCGCGCTACACAACGTTGCCCACACGCCTATCGATAAGGCTCTGGTCTTATACCTGCGGCTTGAAGTGCCGACTCATCAGCATTTCAAGCTTCGGCGGCATGGGCCGCCGCCGAAGCTGAGGCGGCACGGATACCATCGGTCAAGAATTTTGACCGGTGGCATTACCCTTTCACCGCCCTTACCGGCGGCATGGCATTGCAGACATCGATATGGCCCGACGCGCGGATGAAGAAATCATCCTGGCGGAAGCGGCGGGCATCGCGCCATTTTGTGTAGGTTTCGCTCTGGCCGGACAGGACCTCGATCTTCTCCCGCTCCGCCGCTGGCACATCGGCGGCAAGACGCACGGCGGTGATGGGCACGCGCTGTTCCACCTTTTCATAGAAACCCAGCGTGCCCGTGCCGCGCGGCAGCGCCGTCAGCAGTTCCATGCCCTTCAGGACACGGCCCACCAGGGTGATGACCTTGTCCAGCGGTCGCGGCGAGTGGCCGATGACGGTGTACAGCTCCGCCCCGCTGCCACTATCCAGTGGCATCCCGCGCCCGACCCCGACAATGCCATAGCAATGGGTCATCCAGGCCTCCCCCGTCTTGGGATCACGGGCGGTGGGGAAAATGTCGGAGATGCCAACCTCCGGCGCATAGGCATCGGGGTCGGGCAGCCTGGCAAAGGGCAGGGTCCTGGCCCCGTTCTTGATGGTGAATTCCGGGGCCAGCTTGTCCAGGGCCGTCTTCATGGGCTTGGGCGTTTCGTCCGGCATGCCCCATTGGGTGACGTAATTATCCTGCACGCGGACGATGAAAGTCCCCTCGTACCAGTTCTCCCGCGCCAGCTTGCGCATGTTTTCCACATGCACCGGGGCGAAGGCGGGGGCCAACTCGATCACCACGCGCCCGCCGGGCAGGTCCATATAGAGCGTGTTCTCCGGCATCGGTGCCCGCCAGTCACTGGCGGGTGACGCCGCTAGCACCTCTGCCGGGGTCGCCCGCTTGGGCGCCTCCTGGGCGGTCGCGGGCAGGGACAGGGCCAGCAGGGCGGCGGTGGCAGGCAGGATCAGGCGCATGGGGCTTCTTCTTGATGGATTGCCGATGCCGGCAGCATCCCAGAAGCCCCCGGCCCCATCAAGGGGCGCTGGTTACCTTTCCTGTGAACGGGTTCCAGCCCTTGGCCGCCAGCACGGCCCAGGATGTGGCACCCAGATGCGGCTGGCGATAATAGAAGAAGTCGGCTCCCTTGCTGTCCGGCCCGATGGCGAAGCCGGTGGAGACCTTGTCGCCGCGCGTGGCCCAGAGATAGCCGCCGGGACTGATATCATCGACCAGGGTGGCCAGCAGCCCGTCCGCCCGCTCCCGATTGCCCACCATTGTCCAGGATAGGGCCGCCTGCGCCGTGCCCTCCACCCAGACGCCATCACGGTCGCCATTGAAATCATAGCCGCCGGCCACCCCATGCAGTGTGTCCGCCCGGTCCAGCGCCCGGCCCCAGTCGCGCGGCGACTCGGGCAGCAGCAGCGGCCAGAGCAACGCGTCCAGGCCGGAATTGCCGTCATTGACGGTGACGCCATCGGGCAGGGTGCCGGTGGGGAAGTAACCCGCATCGGCCCGCCATAGCGCGTTCAGGAAGCTCAAAGCCGCCGCCTTGCCCGCTGCCCAGTCGCCGCCGGGCACGCCCGCGCGGTCCAGCCAGCCGAACAGGGCGACCAGATCGGTATTATGCTCCACCGACTTCCAGGTCAGCGCCTGTGTGCCCACCCCGTCGCCATGGATTCCGCCGGTGAAGCCGCCCGGTCCCTTGGCATCGCGCGTATGGGCCAGGACCCAGGCGCCTAGCTTGGCCGCCCCCGCGCGGTATTTCGGTTCATTCAACGCATCGGCGAGCGTCAGCAGGGCCAGCCCCGCCCAGGCGACATTGCCGGTGGCCGTGCCGACCTGATAGGCATCCTCTTCCCAGCGCTGCGCCTTCTGGTTCCACCAGCCATTGGGCGGGATGGGGAATTCCTGTTGCGGCCCGGCGCGGTAGGTGGTGCGCAACCGGCCCTGCGGCCCCGCCCGGTCGCTGTCGACCGCCGACAGCAGCGCATCGCCGATGCGCCGTGCCTTTGTGGCACGCCCGCAGGCGACCAGGGCGATGGCGGCCAGCGCATTATCATAGGTGAAGGCCGCATTCTTCAGCGCATCCTCCGCCGGCGCGCCGGAACCCGATGGATGGTCGAAACTGCGCAGAAAGGCCGGCCCCTTGCCGGGCACCGCATCGATGGCCACCGTCAGCGACCCGCACAGCCGGCTTTCCAGCAGGGTGGCCGGATCGGCGGGTGTGTTGGCCGCCAGGGCGGGCGTAACCAGGGAAAGGGCCAGCAGCAGGGTTGCCGCCGTTCGGTGTGCCAGACTCAATAGGGTTCCTCCTGTTGCAGGTCGCCGATTCCACCCGCATCGGCACAGGCCAAGGTGCGCAGGCGGACATCAATGCGTCCGGCCTTGACCGACAGGCGATAGGTTTCCAGAACCTCGCTGCCATGATCGCCGCAATCCCAGCGTACCACATCAATATTCTGCGCCCCCTTGGCCAGTGCCTGCCACGCGGCCCAGTTCAGGACCACGGGGCGGTCCGGCCGGGCGGCAGAGCGCAGCCAGTCCAGCCTGCCCGTGGTCCGGTTCACGCCCACGGCCACGTAGAAGCGTTTGCCGCCCGGCTGCACATCCGTCTGGATCAGGAATTCCTGAGCCTTGCCGTCGCGGTCGTAATCGACGGGCTTGATGATCGGCACGGACGGGCGGGCCCGGATTTCCGCCGCCAGCGTGGCATCGTCTGCGACCAACCGGTGCGTATCTTCTTCCAGGATGGGCCAGCGGGGCAGCACGGCATTGCCTTCGTGGTCGGTCAGGTCACTACCGGCGAACAGGGGGGACAGGTCCAGCCGATCATCCAGCTGACCGCCCGGCAGCGTGCGCGACAGGACCAGCCGTCCCTGTTCGCCATAGGCAAAGCCGCCGCAGGGCACGGTGATGACATCGTCGCCCGCATCCGGACCGCAGAAAGGTTTGACGGAGCCGATCCATGACAGGCGCCAGACTTCTGCCCTGCCATCGACCTTGACCACCTGTTCCTCCCGGATGGTCGTCTGCGCATTGGTCTGCGCACCCGGTTGTGCCAGGGCGTGCAGGGACAGGGCCAGCAGGCCGGCGGTCAGCACGGGGGCATAGGCGATGGTCATGGGCGGTTCCTGATCCGGCGGGGAGCATGGGGAAACCATCGGATGATGGCCCCCAAGATGGCCGGAATTGTGGCCGCCGCCACACGGCCGCGGCATCAGCCCCGCACGCGCAGCCCCGCCGCCAGCGTTTCCACCAGTTCGGCCATCATCACTTCCGGGTCGGCACTGCTGATCGGGGCCAGGTTGCCGGACACGATGCCTTCGACCAAGCCGTTTACGGCGGCCCAGGTGGTGGCGGCGGCCCGTTCCAACCGGTCGGGGCTGGCATTGGGGATCAGGGGTGTCACCGCCATCTCGATCCCCCGGCGCAGACGCACGATACGGTCAAGAAGCCAGTCGGGCAGCGGATCGGTCAGGACCGGCGGGCGGTTGTCGATCAGGGTCTGGAACAGGTTCAGGTTGGAGCGCGCGAAGCTGAGATAGGCCTTGGCCAGGGCCAGCAGCCGCGTCTCCACCGCCGCATCGGCGGGCACCGCCTCGTCCGCTGCGGCCATCACCACCTGCAACCGGTCCAGCAGCTCTGCATTCAGGTGCAGGCGCACCGTGTCGAGATTGGGATAGAGATTGTACAGCGTGCCGACGGAACAGCCCACAGCCTGCGCCAGGGTCCGCGCCGTCAGGGCCGACAGCCCGTGATCGGCGACCAGCTTGCGCGCCTCATGCAGGACGGCTTTGGCGAGTTCGGCGCGGGGCTGACGGCTCATCGGCGAATTTTCCCTGACTTTCCCTGGATTTGACACGCGCTGACACCATGTTTAGCACGAATGACCTTTTTTCAATCGACCTTTGTCCGGATGGTCATGCTACCCGTGCTCACGGCAAAAGGCTGCCACGGCAGACCTGCATGTTGATGACACCGCTGCACTGACGTAAAACCGTCGCGGATTCTCAAGCCTTTGCACCCGGCCCCGGCGATCCACCGTCGCGGCCTTTCCGACCGGAACCCCAAATGGCCCCCTACGATCAAGCCCCGAGCGAGCGCCTGTCCTTCCTCTTCGGCGCCAACGGCACCTTCATCGCGGAACTTTACGCCCGTTACCGGCAGGACCCGTCCTCGGTCGATGCCAGCTGGCAGTCCTTCTTCGCCGAACTGGGCGATGATGGTCACGCCATCCTGGCTGAACTGAACGGTGCTTCCTGGGCGAAAGCCACCGCCAAGGTGATCGGGGCGGCCGACCCGGACGCCCCGCCGCCGGCCAAGGCCGCCAAGGGCGACAAGGCTGCCCCGACCCCGACCCCGGTCGCAGCCGCCCCGGTTGTTCAGGGCTTCACCGCCGAACAGGTCCGCGCCGCCCAGCTTGACAGCCTGCGCGCCTTGATGCTGATCCGCAATTATCGCGTGCGCGGCCATCTGCTGGCGAAGCTGGACCCGCTGGGCATGGACAAGCGGGCTGAGCATGCGGAGCTGGATTACCGCCATTACGGCTTCACCGAGGCCGATCTGGACCGTCCGATCTTCATCAACAATGTGCTGGGGATGGAAACCGCCACCCTGCGCCAGATCGTGGACGCGGTGCAGCGCACCTATTGCGGTTCCATCGGCGTGGAGTTCATGCATATCCAGGACCCGGAGCAGAAGGCTTGGATCCAGGAGCGCATCGAGGGCATCCGCAATCAGACTGACTTCACCGTCAATGGCAAGAAGGCCATCCTGCAGCGCCTGACGGCGGCGGAAGGGTTTGAGCGCTTCTGTCAGGTGAAGTGGACGGGCACCAAGCGGTTCGGCCTGGAAGGCGGCGAGGTTCTGGTCCCCGCCATCGAACAGGTGATGAAGCGCGGTGGCCAGATGGGCCTGAAGGAAATCGTGCTGGGCATGGCCCATCGCGGTCGCCTGAACGTGCTGGCCAATGTCCTGGGCAAGCCCTTCAAGGCCATCTTCAGTGAGTTCCAGGGTAACCCCGCGAACCCCGAAGATGTCCAGGGTTCCGGCGACGTGAAGTACCATATGGGTACCTCCAGCGACCGTGACTTTGACGGCAACACCATCCACCTGTCGCTGTCGCCCAACCCGTCGCATCTGGAAGTCGTGAACCCGGTCGTCTGTGGCCGCGTGCGCGCCAAGCAGTGCCAGATTTCCGGTCAGGTGCCGCCGTCGGACGAAAGCCGTTCCAACGTGCTGGGCGTGCTGCTGCATGGCGACGCGGCCTTCGCGGGCCAGGGTCTGGTACCGGAAACGCTGCTTTTGTCGGAACTGAAGGGTTACCGCACGGGCGGCATCATCCATTTCATCATCAATAACCAGATCGGCTTCACCACCGCCCCGCAATATAGCCGTTCCGGTCCGTACCCGACGGAAGTGGCCAAGTCGATCCAGGCCCCGATCTTCCATGTGAATGGCGACGATCCCGAAGCCGTCATTCATGTCAGCCGTATCGCCATCGAATTCCGTCAGAAGTTCCTGAAGGATGTCGTGGTCGATATCGTCTGCTACCGCCGCCAGGGCCATAATGAAGGCGACGAGCCGGCATTCACCCAGCCGCTGATGTACAAGACCATCGCCAAGCAGACGACCACCCGCGCGCTCTATGTGCAGCAGCTGGTGAATGAGGGCGTGATCACCCAGGCCGAGGGCGATGGCTATGTCGCCGAATTCACGGCTCAGATGGAGCAGGAATTCCAGGCCGCCACTTCCTATAAGCCCAACAAGGCCGATTGGCTGGAAGGCAAGTGGTCGGGCCTGACAACGGCGCCTGCCGACGTCGCCCGTGGCGCCACCGCCGTCAGCCTCGATATGCTGAAGGAAGTGGGGCTGGCGCTGTGCAAGACGCCGGACGACTTCAACGTCAATTCCAAGGTCGCGCGCCAGCTGAAGGCCAAGCAGGAAGCCATCCTGTCCGGTGAGGGTATTGATTGGGCCACGGCGGAAGCCCTGGCCTTCGGTACCCTGCTGGTCGAAGGTAATCCGATCCGCCTGTCGGGTCAGGATGTGGGCCGCGGCACCTTCTCGCACCGCCATTGCGTGCTGGTCGATCAGGTGAATGAGAACAAGTTTGTTCCCCTGAACCATATCCGCCCAGGCAGCCAGGCCTCTTTCGAGGTGCATGACAGCCCGCTGTCGGAAGCCGCCGTCCTGGGCTTTGAATATGGTTTCTCGCTGACCGAGCCGCATGTGCTGACCATCTGGGAAGCGCAGTTCGGCGATTTCGTGAACGGGGCGCAGGTCATCATCGACCAGTTCATCAGCTCCGCCGAATCGAAGTGGCTGCGCATGTCCGGTCTGGTCATGCTTCTGCCGCATGGCATGGAAGGCCAGGGCCCGGAACACAGTTCCGCCCGTCTGGAGCGGTTCCTGCAGGGTTCGGCTGAGGATAACTGGCAGGTCTGCAACATCACGACCCCGGCCAATTATTTCCACGCGCTGCGCCGGCAGATCCGCCGTGACTTCCGCAAGCCGCTGATCGTCATGTCGCCGAAGTCGCTGCTGCGTCACAAGCTGGCCGTGTCGCCGCTGGACATGTTCTCCGCCGATCAGACCTTCCACCGTGTTCTCTATGAAACCGGCGTCGATCTGGTCGCCAATGACAAGATCCGCCGCGTCGTCCTGTGCTCCGGCAAGGTCTATTACGACCTGTATCAGGAGCGGGAGAACCGGGGCATCAAGGATATCGCCATCGTCCGCCTGGAACAGCTCTATCCGTTCCCCGGCGATGCGCTGGCTCTTGAACTGGCCAAGTACCCGAATGCCGATATCGTCTGGTGTCAGGAGGAATCGGAGAATCAGGGTGGCTGGCTGTTCGTCGACCGCCGTATCGAGAAGGTGCTGTCCAGCATCGGCCACAAGGCGGGCCGTCCGATCTATGCGGGCCGTCCGGATTCGGCCGCCCCCGCCACCGGCATGCTGAAGCGCCATAACCAGGAGCAGGCGAAGCTTCTGGACGAAGCGCTGACGGTCTGATCCGCCGGCCACCCCATCCTCGACAAAGACCATCCAAACACGAAGGCCACAGAATATGGCGACGGAAATCAAGGTGCCCACGCTGGGCGAATCGGTCACGGAAGCGACGGTTGCCCGCTGGCTGAAGAAGGTCGGTGACGCCATCAATGTCGATGACGCCCTGGTGGAGCTGGAAACCGACAAGGTGACCTTGGAGGTCAATGCCCAGGCCGCCGGCGTGCTGTCGGAGATCGTGGCCGCCGAAGGCGCCAATGTCGCCGTCGGCGCCCTGCTGGGCACCATTGGCGCTGGTTCGGGCGCTGCCCCGGCACCCGCCGCGGCGCCGGCCCCGGTTGCCGCCGCCGCCCCGGCGCCGGCAGCGGTCGTTTCCGCCCCGGTGATGCCGGCGGCCGCCAAGATCGCCGCCGACAACGGCATTGATACCGGCGCCATCGCCGGCACCGGCAAAGATGGCCGGGTGACCAAGGGCGATGTCCTGGCCGTCATCGAAACGCCGAAACCCGCCCCGGCCCCGGTTGCAGCGCCTGCGCCCAAGCCGGCCCCCGCCCCGTCGGGTCCGCGCGCCAAGGCCGACCGCGAGGAGCGCGTGCGGATGACCCGCCTGCGTCAGCGCATCGCCGAGCGTCTGAAGGAAGCGCAGAACACTGCCGCCATGCTGACCACCTTCAACGAGGTGGACATGACGAACGTGATCGCCATGCGCAACCAGTTGAAGGACGCGTTCGAGAAGAAGCACGGCGTGAAGCTGGGCTTCATGTCCTTCTTCGTGAAGGCCTGCCTTGTTGCGCTGAAGGAGCTGCCCGCCGTCAATGCCGAGATCGACGGCGGCGATCTGGTCTACAAGAACTATTACGACATCGGTGTTGCCGTCGGCACGCCGCAGGGTCTGGTGGTTCCCGTCGTCCGTGATGCCGACAAGCTGTCCTTCGCCGGCGTGGAAAAGACCATTGGCGAGCTGGGCAAAAAGGCCCGCGACGGCAAGCTGTCGATGGAAGACCTGTCGGGCGGCACCTTCACCATCTCCAACGGTGGTGTCTATGGCTCGCTGATGTCGACCCCGATCCTGAACACGCCGCAGTCGGGCATCCTGGGCATGCACAAGACCATGGACCGCGCCGTCGTCGTGAACGGCAAGGTCGAAGTGCGCCCGATGATGTATCTGGCTCTGTCCTACGATCACCGCATCATCGATGGCCGCGAGGCCGTGACCTTCCTGGTGCGCGTGAAGGAATGCATCGAGAATCCCGAACGCATCCTGCTGGATGTCTGATCGGTTCCCGGTCCAAACAGAAAAGGCCGCCCCCAAGGGGGCGGCCTTTTTCATTTACGGCGCTTGCAGGCGAAATTCACCCTGTCAGCTCTTCCATCGTCTGGCGCACGACGGCGACAATAGCGGCCCCATGCTTGTGGGTGCTTTCGCCCAGGCTGGACGCGATGACGGACAGTTCCACCTCCGTCGTGGGCGCAAACCGCGCCACCTCGGCCAGCAGAGTGTTGCTCAACACCTCGTCGCGGCTGATCCCCTGCGAACGGGCGACATCGCCGCGCCAGTTGTTCAGCGCGGCCTGAATGGCCGATTCGATCTGGGCCTGCTCTTCACGCCGGCGCAGGTCGCGGTAATGGACCAGAACACGCCAGCCACCATCGGCATAGGCTGTATCGATCCGCTCCACCTCCACGGTCCGCAGGAAACCCGCGATCTGCTGCTCATCCTCTTCGGTGGCGGCGTCCCGGATGGAGAAGGTGCGAAGTTCAAGATTCATGGTGGCCACCCGCCGCTGTTGACCCGGACCTGACGCTCCCGGCCGATGCCGGGAGATGTGATGAAGACAGTATAGCCCGCCGCACCCCGCCCCGCATATTTCTTCCGTATGGGTTTTCAGTGATTGACGGGGTGGAAACAGCGACGCAGGCGCCAAGAAAAAGGCCCCGGCGGCGGATGCTGCCGGGGCCTTTCACACATAATCCTGACAGGATGATCACGCACCCTTGGGCAGGCGGTCGATCAGGTTCTGCCAGCGGCCCAGCGACACGAAATGCGCGTAGACCAGACCGATCCAGTTGCGCTTGCGCCATTCCAGGAAGGTTTCGTCGGGCAGTTCGTTGAATTTCTGCTCGTCGATGACGCGGAAACCGGACAGCGACAGCTGCTTGCCGTCGGGGGTCACAACCTCGGCGCGCTGATCGACCAGCAGGCCCAGCTTCTCCACTTCTTCGCAGAACAGCTGCGTCTGGCGGGCCGACTGGTTGAAGGCCACGCAATAATTCAGGATGTCTTCGCCTTCCTTAGTGCCCTTGCCATCCTTGAACAGCGGCAGGTCGCCCTCGGACCCCTCGCCACGGACCAGGATTTCCTCATCCTCTTCCATGATCAGGATCAGGCGCTTGTCTTCCGGCATTTCGACCAGGATGAAGGGATAACGCCCGATATAGGCGGGGATCTGTGTATTGAACGCCCAGGTCCCATCCTCGCGGATGAACAGGTTCTCGCCCGCGCGCAGGCCCAGCAGCGCCATGACACCAGCCGACGGGCCGGGTCCGAACACCAGCGGGTAATGGGCCTGCAGCTGCGGCATCTCCTCGGCCAGCACCGGGACGGCATGGATCTTGGAGGCATAGCGGAAAGTGCGATTGCGCTTCACCTTCACATCCCCATGGCGCTGTGCGCTCACGGCGACGGGGTTGGTGTACAGAAGCGGCATCTGTTCAGCGTCGGCGTTGGCGACGTCAGTCATCTTGATCGGTCCCGGCAATCTATCAGGCATTGGGCGGCCGTCCGCCCGGCACTTGGGTGCCTTTCAACTGCCGCAAACCACCCCCCCTGTCAATGCCGCTGGCAGGGGGAAACGGGCGAAAAACGGCAGGAAAGAAGGCTGAACAGCGTGGCGAAGGGCCAACTGGCGGGTCCTTGGATGAAGGTGCGGCGCAACATGGTCTCTGCTCCCTGGCAGGTGGAGGTGGATCGTTGGGGCCATCATCGCGGAAGGTCTGCTTGACGTCGAATATCAATCAAATACAGTCGCTGTAATTTTTAGTTACATCTGCTCTCCCAGCCCCGGTCACCGCCGTGGGAGACTGACCTTGCGGAGATCGTGATGCGCCGCCTGCCGCCCCTGACCCAGCTGCGCGCCTTTGAAGCGGCGGCCCGCCATGAAAGCCTGAGCCGCGCGGCGGAGGAGTTGAACGTGGCCCACCCCGCCCTGTCGCGGCAGATCAAGGATCTGGAGGCCTGGCTGGGCTGTACCCTGTTCATCCGGCATAATCGTGGCCTGATGCTGACCGATGCCGGCCGCGCCTATCGCGATGCTGCCGTGGCGGCCTTTGACCTGATTGAGGGGGCGACGGGCCTGCTGCGCGCGGCCCCGCCCGTGGCCGGACGGTCGCGCCTGATCCTGTCGGTGGAGCCGTCCTTTGCGCAGCGCTGGCTGATCCCGCGTCTGGGCGATTTCCGCGCCCGTCACGGGGAAGTGGAGGTGGTGGTGGACGCCACCCGCGTGGCCGCCGATTTCCGCAAGGGCGGGGCCGATCTGGGCATCCGCTATGGCAGCGGCCCCTGGCCGGGGCTGCAGGCGCAGCTTTTGTCCGTCGTCGTGAACTTCCCCGTCTGCGCCCCGCATCTGGCGGCGCGCCTGCCCGCCGACCCGGCCCGCCTGCTGGAGGGTGACCTGCTGCTGGAGGAGATGGACATGCCCTGGCATTCCTGGTTCCGGGCGGCGGGTGTGGCGGTGACGGCCCCCCTGCGCGGCACCCGTTTCTATGATGCCGGCAATGCCATCGATTCGGCCCTGGCCGGGCAGGGTTTGGCCCTGGGCGATACGATCCTGGCCGCCGATGACGTGGCGGCGGGGCGGCTGGTGCGGCCCTATCCGCAGACCGCCATCTATGACGCCTATCATCTGGTCGCCCCCGCCCCGCATTTCCGCCGCCCGCCCGTGAAGGCCTTTGTGGAATGGGTGACGACAACCATGCAGGCCTTTCAGCTGCAGCGGGGGGATTGACCAAGGATACCCGATCCTGGTGAGGAGAACTCACCAGGATCGGGTACGGCGGCGACTGCCGCCGCGCGGCGCGTGCCGCGTAAGCCAAGCCGACGGATGTCGGTGCCGGCGACTGAGGCTGGTGATCGGTAACGATCACCTAAACAAGACAAGCCCATCAGATTCAGCACTTGCCAAATAGAACAAAACACGAACAATTGTTCCATGACCGAGATGATCCCCACCATCGCCGCCCTGCGGGAGCGGCTGTCCATCATGGACCGGGTACGCCCGCCCAAGGGGCGGACGGCCCTGTCGCTGGGCCTGTCCTGTCTGGATGCCGCGCTGGCCGGTGGCGGGCTGGTGCGGGGTGGTTGCCATGAATTCCTGCCGGCCCCGGCCGATGCCGGGTGCCACGGGTTCGTGGCCTCAATCCTGTCGCGCCTGCCGCCCGGCCCCATCCTCTGGTGCCGGCACCGGGACAAGGGCGACCCGCTGGGCTGGGCCGACATGCCTTATGGACCGGGTCTGGCGGCGTTGGGTCTGGATGCCTCGCGCCTGATCCTGGTGCGACCTGGCAGTCTGGATGACGCGCTCTGGGCGCTGGAGGAGGCGTTGCGCTGTCCCACCCTGGCTGCGGTCGTGGGGGATGGGGTGCTGCCCGGTCCCGTGGCCCTGCGCCGGCTGCAACTGGCGGCGGAGGATGGGGACGCCCTGGGCCTGCTGATCCTGCCACCGCTGGCCCGGCCCCCGCCCTCTGTGGCCCTGACGCGCTGGCGGGTCGCCTCGATGCGCGATGGTCCGCCACAGGAAGAAGGGGGAAGGCCACGCTGGCAGGTCACCCTGCTGCGGGCACGGGGTGGTGCGGGAATGGATTCGGGACCGTGGGAGGTTACCTGGGATGACACGGCGTTTTGTCTCCGTCTGGCTCAGCCGCTGGCCCACGGACCAGTGGCGGCGGCGGAATAAGGGGCCCCCCCTCTCCGGCCCGCTGGCGCTGACGCTGACGGGGCAGGGGGGGGTACGCCTGCACGCCGTCGATGCGCTGGCCAGCGCCGATGGCCTGCGCCCCGGCATGCTGCTGGCCGATGCCCGCGCCCTGTGCCCGGCCCTGACGGCCATGCAGGCCGAACCGGTGGCCGATCAGGCGGCCCTGTCCCGGCTGG
>CALRNG020000009.1:0-18489 GCA_943369495.1 Rhizobium sp. Q54 | reverse complement strand
AAGGGCGGGAATTAGCTGCCCTGCCGCAAAATTTAGTCAGAGCCAAACTTCAATGCTGATTGACAACAGGGCCTTCTGGCCAGCATTCCGCAAGTCTCACCGCTCGTTGCGCTGGGCTTGCATGTCGACCTCGACGATCTCGCTGACTCGCGCCATGAAGTTCATCCCCGCGTGGATCTGCCCATCACTGAGATGGTCGACGATCTGGGCGATGAAATCGGCGCCGCTGGCCACCATCCGCGCCACAAATTCCACGCCGGCCGGGGTCAGGGAGATGATCTTCTCGCGGCCCGACGCCTTGCTTTCATCGATGGAGATCAGGTCCAGCGGCGGCTGCGCCAGCTTGCGCAACGCCTTGGTGATGGCGGGACTGCCCAGGTCGTACCATTCCCCGATCAGCTGCTCGATGACCTTGCGCGGCAGGCTGACACCGCCGTCGCCCTTGGAATGGATCAGCCAGAGGATGACTGTCTGATGACGGTCCAGCACGCCACTGCTCAAATGCTTCTCCACCGCCATGCCGACCGCGTAATGATAGGGGTAGAATAGCTTCAGGAAGTTCAGTGGGGCGTTCTCCCGCGTGATCGGGTGCTCCAGGGCGTAACGCTGCGTCATGCTTTCTCTTTCAAGCCGCCTCCGGCCGGGCGTCCAACAGAGCGCCCGGCCAACAGGGTGAAGACTATCCACCTGGATCGTTCCCCGCAACGGACCAGTCCGCAGGGGTTCAGGCCGGGAAATGCCGCCGCAGCTCTGCCTTCAGGATTTTGCCCGTTGCCCCCATGGGCATTGCGTCAACGAATTCCACGCGGTCGGGCATCTGCCAGCGCTGCAGGTGGCGTTCCAGATGCGCCAGGATGGTGGACGCATCAACAATGGCACCAGGCTGCCGGCGCACAACCAGTAACGGGCGCTCCCCCCAATGCGTGTGCGGGATGGCGATTGCGCTCGCCTGACTGACGCCGTCAACCTGACAGGCCAGTTGTTCCAGTTCTGTCGGGCTGATCCATTCGCCGCCGGACTTGATCAGGTCCTTGGCGCGGTCGGTGATTGCGAGATAGCCCTGGGTGTCGATCTCCGCGATATCGCCTGTCGGCATCCAGGAACCAAACGCGACGCTGCCGCCGAAATAGCCGCTGGCCACGCCGGGTCCCCGCACCAGCAGCTCTCCCGGGGTGATGCCGACCCCTTCGCTGCCATCGGCGATGTGCAGTTCCACGCCATAGACGGGACGTCCCTGTTTCAGTTTGATCGCCCTCCGCTCAGCGGATGTCCGGTCCGCCATGTCCGGGCGCAGGGTGCCCATGGTGGCGACGGCGCTGGTCTCCGTCATGCCCCAGCCCTGCACCATCTCGATCCCGTGCTGGCCCTCGAAATAGTCAAGCAGGGGTCCCGGCAGGGCCGCCCCACCCAGCATCAGCCGGCGCAGGCTGGGCAGCTTCTCCCCCGTGGTTCGAAGATGCTCGGCCAGATGGGTCCAGATGGTGGGCACGCCGACCGCCACGCTCACCCCCTCCGCCTGGAACAGGGCGGTCAGGGAGGCCCCGTCCAGCCGGTTGCGCGGCAGGACCAATCGGGCACCGGCCAGCAGGGCGATATAGGGCAGTCCCCAGGCATTGATATGGAACATGGGCACCACAGGCACGACACTGTCGCTTTCCCTAATATCCATGTTCGCCGGCAGGGCGCAGACCAGTGCGTGCAGCACGGTGGAGCGATGGCTGTACAGCACGCCCTTGGGATTGCCCGTGGTGCCCGATGTGTAGCAGAGGCCAGCCGCCTGCCTCTCGTCCAACACTGGCCAGGCGGGCAGGGGGGCGTGCACCGCCAGCGCCTCCTCATAATGCAGCAGTTCCGGCCAGTCGGGGATGGACGCGCCGGCCGGTCCCAGCATGATGAAACGGCGGATGAGGGAGCGATCCTTCAGCGCGCGCGCGATCTCCAGGAAGTCGGCATCGAAGAACAGCACCCCATCCTGTGCATCCGCCACGATCCGCCCGATTGTTGCCACGTCCAGGCGGGGATTGACCGTGTGGCAGACGGCGCCGATCCCGGGGATCGCGTAATAGAGTTCCAGATGGCGATGGCTGTTCCAGGCCAGGGTCGCCACCCGGTCGCCGGCACCGACGCCCAGTTCCAGCAACAGTGACGCCGCCTGCCGTGCCCGCACCGCCATGGCTTGATAGCTCAGCCGCAGGCGTGTCCCGTCCGCCTCCACCGACACGATTTCGCGCTCGGGATTGGCACGGACTGCATGGTCCAGGATTGTACTGATGGTCAGTGGGCAATGCATCATCAGACCCTGCATCTTCATCTCCTCCCTTGTCTGGCGGGCCGGCTGCGTGCCGGCCCGGATTTGGCTGTTGACAGGCCGATGGGATCGTAGCAAATTCTTTCCATAAGAAATAGTTTCTAAAGGAAAGAATGAGCGATGGGAGATGACCGCTTGAATCCCGATCTTTTCACGGTGGAGATGCTGACCCGGCCGGAGGTGGTGGCTGATCCCTATCCCTTCTACGATCTGCTTCGGCCCATGGCGCCGGTGTTTGGATACCGGGACTATCCGCCGGGCACGGTGCCGGGCGTGGACCAGCCGGAGCCGGCCTGGGTTGTCCTGTCCTACGAGCATGTGGCGAGGGTGGCCTTCGATCATGAGACCTTTTCGTCGCGTGACAGTTTGCAGGAAGCGTCGTCGGCACCGTCACTGATGCTGGTCAACCATGATCGGCCGGAGCATACGCGGCTGCGCCGGATCGCTGCCAAGGTGTTCACGCCCGCCGCCATCGAGGCGACCCGGCCCGCTGTGCACAATATCGTGCGCGCCACCATGGACGCGTTCTTCGACGATGGCGCCTGCACCGATGTCATGGACAATTACTGTGCCTTGCTGCCTGCCCGGGTCATCGCCCAGATGATGGGCGTACCGCCGGAGCGGGACCGCGAAATCAGGCGCTGGGCCACGGCCTTCATGCTGTCGGCTGACATGGCGCCGGCTGATCGCCAGCGCTGCAACGAAGAGGTGCTGGCCTTTTACGCCGCCCACGTCGCCGACCGGATCGCGGCGCTGGATCGCGGCGAGCGTCCGCCAGGCGAATTGCTGAATGCCTTCATCGAGACGGAGGTGGAGGGTGAGCGCCTGACGCGGGACGAGGTCGTCCGTTTCTGCGTGACCGTGACCGTGGCGGGGGCGGAGACGACGAGCTTCCTTCTGGGAAATGCGTTTGCCGTCCTGGCGGACTTGCCCTGGGTCTGGGACGCGTTGCGCGCCAACCCAACCCGGTTCAATGCCTTCTATGAGGAGACGTTGCGCTTCCACGGGCCACCGCAGCGTCTTTTCCGGGTGGCCACGGCCGATGTCACCATCGGTTCCGCGCAGATCCGCCGCGGCGATTGGGTGGCCTGCTTCTTTGGGGCGGCCAATTATGACCCCGAGATCTTCCCGCACCCCTACAGCTTCCGTCTGGACCGACCCAACGGCAACAAGCAGATGAGCTTCGGCCATGGCATCCATCGCTGCCTGGGTGCGCCGCTGGCGCGGCTGGAGGCGGAGATCACCGTACAGGAACTGCTGGAGCGCTATGAGAGGCTGGAACGACCGGGACCGTTGGTCTGGCAGGGCGTCAGTCTGTTGAATCACGGGCCGGAGCGCAATCCGATCCGCTTCGTGCCCAAGAGGGTGTCGTGACCGCCCCATCCATCGCCGTTCGTTTCGTGCAGCGTGACGGGACGGAACGCGCGGTGACGGTGCCCGTCGGCTGGACCGTGATGGAGGCTGGCCGGGCTAACGGTATCGACGGGATCATCGGGGAGTGCGGCGGCTCTGGATCGTGCGGGACCTGCCGCGTCACCGTCGCCGACGCGGCCATGCAAGCACTTGTCGGCCCGGCGGCCCCTCTGGAGGCGGATACGCTGTCCTATTTCGGGGCCTGCCCGGCGGGTGGGCGCCTGGGCTGCCAGATCACGCTAAGCGAAGCCATGGACGGTATGCGGCTGCTGATCCCGTTCGAGGAATGAACAGGACCTTTCGCCAAACAAACATGTGAATGACCCCGGAAAATCAGGGGCAGGGAGGAAAAATGTCGAAGAGAAGCATCATCCTGCTGCGCGGGACGGCTGTGGCCGCTCTGCTGGCACTACCGGCCATGGCGCAAGAGACGGTCTTGCTGGAGGAGATTGTGGTCACCGCCAACCGTCGGGCGGAAAGCGTGCAGGACGCGCCTGCCGCCATCTCGGCGCTGACGGCCAGCGCCCTGGAGGAGAAGTCGATCACGGCAGTGGAGGGCATCGCGGCCTTGGTGCCGGGCGTGCAGATCGCAACATATCAGGGCGACACCTCCATCTTCATCCGCGGTATCGGCACACCGACCATCATCGCCGGCACCGACAGTTCGACGGCCACCTATATCGACGGCGTTTATATCAGCCGTGCCGCCGCCATCGGGCCTGCCTTCTTCGATATAGACCGGATTGAGGTACTGCGCGGTCCGCAGGGCACGCTGTATGGCCGCAATGCCACCAGCGGTGCCGTCAGCATCATCACCAAGGGGCCGACCGACAGTTTGGAGGCGGAAGGCCGCCTGATCCTGGGCAATTACAACCGTATCCAGGCCAACGGTGCCGTCAGCGGCCCGTTGAGCGACCGCATCCGCGCCCGTCTGGCAGTGCAGGCGGAAAACCATGACGGCTATGCCAAGGTCGTGCGGCCGCGCGGCACCCTGCCGCCGACCCAGCCTGACATCACCCAGGATGTCGGCGACAAGGACGATGTGTCCGTCCGCCTGAAGCTGGAGGCCGACCTCTCGGAGACTGCCACGCTGGGCCTGTCGGCTGACTATTACAATGCCGACGACCGCTCCAACGTCTATTACTTCGCCAGCGCCGGCTATGGCGAGGAGATCCCCGGCTGGTACGCCACGCGGGAGGGATCGCAGACGCTGCCCTATTTCGCCATCAAGAACAGTGGCCGGGTCACGGCGCCCAAGTCCCGCACGCTCTATGCCGATACGCCCTATTTCAACAAGAGCGAAGTATGGGGTTTGGCCAGCGATCTAAAATGGGATATCGGCGATCATGTGCTGGCCGTCAATGCCAGCTACCGCGCCACCAACCCCGTCTCCCAGAACGAGTTCGACCTGTCCGACAGCTTCAACAATTATGTTGGCCGGGCAGAGGACCATTGGCAGGCCAGCGGCGATGTCCAGCTCAGCTCGCCGACGGGACAGCGCCTTTCCTGGATCGCCGGCGCCTCCTGGTTCAAGGAGGATAATCGTATCGATAACAACATCTTCGGCGACTTCTGGGAACCGATCCTGGTCGGCGGCCTGACGGACCTGCAACGCGCCGGGGTCATCCCCACCTTCCCCATCAATCTGCCGCAGACCAATCTCTGTTGTGAACTGCATCTGAGCGGACGGCAGAAGACGCAGGCCCTGGCCGGCTATGTCGATGCGACCTTGGAGGTCAGCGACCGGCTGCGGCTACGGGCCGGTGCCCGCTACAGCCATGAGAAGCGCGATGGGGACCAGCGGTTCGAACTGGTCACCCTGACCGGCGTGCGCTTGGCGCCCGACCCGCGGCTTTTCCCCGGGTCGGTCTCCACCGGCCGCACCGGCGTACAGCCCGACCCGTTCGGTTTCGTGGTCGCACCGGTTGATGGTCCGGCCCGCTTCAGCGCCTTCACGCCCAAGGCCGGCATCGATTACGCGCTGAATGATGATGTCCTGCTCTATGCCACGGTGCAGCGCGGGTTCAAGAGCGGGGGCTACAATATCGGCAGCAGTCAGCGCGAACCGTTCCAGCCGGAGAAGATCTGGTCTTATGAGGCGGGCGCCAAGACCGAACTGATGGACCGCCGGCTACGCCTGAACGGGGCCCTGTTCAATTACGACTATACAAACCTCCAGGCGCAGGACAGCATCGGCAACCAGCCGATCATCCGCAATGTCGGTGAAACCGCCGTCCATGGCGCGGAGATAGAAGGCGTGCTGTCCTTGACGGACAACTGGCGGATGGACGGTGCCGTCACCTGGCTGGACGCCAAATTCACCAAGGGTGAATTGACGGAGCCGCTGCGCCCCGCCCCCCTGACCCAGGCCCCCGGATCATCTGTCCGCGACCTGGACGGGCTGCGGCTGCCGCGCGCACCGGAATGGAAAACGCAAGCCGGATTGCAGTACACAAGGCCGCTGGACGGGGCAGGGACGGTGACGGCGCGGGTGGATTATGCTTGGCAGAGCAAGATCTACTTCACGGTCTTCAATATCGATGCGGCGTCGGAGGCGGCATATGGCCTGCTGAAGGCGCGTCTGGGCTGGACCAGTGAGGACCGGCGGTGGAGCGTGGCCGCGTTCGCCGACAACATCACCAATGAGCGCTATTTCACCAACCAGATCCTGACCGGCACCGTCTATGGCGCCGAATTCGTCGGGTCGATGGGCCCGCCACGCCTGTACGGTATCGACATCGGCTTCAGATTCTGAAGGGGCAATCCATGCAACAAACACAAGACCCTGCCGCGCGGCTGGCGGCGACCCTCGCCCATCTGCGGCGTGGATATGTGGCGGAGCCCTACCCCACCGCCGCCACCCGCCGCGATCGCCTGTCCAGGGCCATCGACCTGCTGTCCCGTCACAAGCGGCCCTTTTGCCAAGCGCTGGAGGCCGATTTCGGTTCCCGGCCGCACACGCAAAGCCTGATCGCCGACATCTTCACCACCATCGAGGCCCTGAAACATGCCAGGGCGCATGTCCGGCGCTGGATGCGCCCGGAACGGCGGTCGCTGCGTTTTCCCCTGGGCCTGCTGGGGGCAAGGGCGGAGGTGTTCCACCAGCCGGCGGGGGTGGTAGGGGTGATCGGGCCGTGGAATTTCCCCCTCAACCTGCTGCTGGGACCACTGGCCGGCATCCTGGCAGCCGGTAACCGCGCCTTTCTGAAACCGTCAGAACACACACCGCGGACGGCTTCTCTGCTGGCCGAACTGCTGCCCGCCTTCTTCGCCGATGACGAGGTGGCCATCGCGACGGGCGGGCAGGAGGTGGGGGCCGCCTTCAGCCATCTGCCGTTCGATCACCTGATCTATACGGGCGGGGCATCGGTGGCCAAGGCGATCATGCGCGCCGCGGCCGACAATCTGGTGCCCGTCACCCTGGAACTGGGAGGCAAGTCGCCCGTGCTGGTTGGCAGGTCGGCGGATCTGGCGACGGCGGCCTTGCGCATCATCGGCGGCAAGATGCTGAACATGGGGCAGGTCTGTCTGGCACCTGACTATGTGCTGGTGCCAGAGGCGGGGAAGCAGACCTTCATCGATGCCGCCTTGGCCGCGGCCCGCCGCCTCAGCCCCGGCACAGACCGCAATCCCGATGTCGCCGCCGTGATCAACCAGGCGCATTTCGACCGGCTGACGCGCTACCTGGACGATGCACGCCAGCGCGGAGCCCGGGTGATGGCGGCGAATGCCGGGGATGCCGGCACCCGTCTTATGCCCATCACCCTGGTCATCGACCCGCCCGATGACAGCCTGATCATGCGGGAGGAGATTTTCGGGCCGCTCCTGGTGGTGCGTACCTATCAGCGGTTTGACGACGCCATCGCCCGCATCCGTGCCGGTGACCGGCCGCTGGCGCTCTATTATTTCGGGCATGATCGGGGGGAGGTGGAAAGGCTGCGGCGGGAGACGCATTCCGGTGCCCTGGCCTTGAACGATGTGATCATGCAGTACACGGTGGAGAACCTGCCCTTCGGCGGCACGGGCGCCAGCGGCATGGGCGCCTATCACGGCCATGACGGGTTCAAGACCTTCTCCGTGCGTCGTGCCATCTATCGCCAGACCTGGATCGACAGCAGCGCCATCGTGCGCCCGCCCTTCACCCGGCTGAAGACGCGCCTTTTCGACTTCCTGACGGGGCCGTGAACCATGGTAGAGCCCTTCAACGGCTTCCGCCTGGACAGGCGTGATCCCGCCATCCCTGTCCTGATGCTGGACCGGCCGGCCAAGCGCAACAGCCTGCCCTGGCTGTTCTGGCGCGACCTGGGCGATGTGCTCTCGCTACTGGATGCCGACGGGCGGGCCCGCGTGGCGATCATCGAGGCGGAAGGCTGCTTCTTCTCCGCCGGCATGGATTTCGACGTGCTCCAGCACGCCCATCGCCCACCGGACGGGATGGAGGCGGGACGGTTCCGCGAAAGCCTCTACAACCTGATCCGCCATTTGCAGCGGGCGGTGGATGCGCTGGAACGGGTGCGCTTTCCCGTCATTGCCGGCATCCAGGGTGGTTGCGTCGGGGCTGGCCTGGACCTGGTCTGTGCCGCCGCCCTGCGCTATTGCACCGATGATGCCTGGTTCCAGGCGGCAGAGGTCGATGTCGGCCTTGCGCCCGACATGGGCACGTTGCAACGGCTGCCAAGATTGATACCGACCGGCGTGGCCACGGAACTGGCCCTGACGGGGCGGGCCCTGTCGGCGGCAGACGCGGCCCGGTACGGGTTCGTGGCCGGCACGGCTGCGACGGTTCCCGACCTCTCCACCCTGGTTCGCACGATGGCCGGGCGCATCGCCGCCAAGTCGCCGCTGGCCATCGCCGGCATCAAGTCCAACCTGCTGTTCGCCCGCGACCATCCGGTGGCGTCAGCCCTGGACCATGTGGCCGCCTGGAACGCCGCCCTGTTCGTGACCGACGATATCGCCGCCTCGATCACGGCGCGCCAGGGCCGTACCAGTGCCCGCTATGACGATCTGAATCCGCTGGCCGGCGACTGGATGTTCGCCAGCCCCAAGCAAATCTGAACCGCAAAGGAAACGGCCATGGTGCTTTCCCCGCTTGAAGTGACGAAAGCCATCTTCACCGCCTTCGGCGCCCATGATGTCGATACGATCGTCAGCCTTCTGCATGATGATGTAGTCATCGAATTCTACGGCCCCGCCATCATCCCCTATGCCGGCACCTATCGCGGTCGGACGCAGGCGCGGCAGTTCTTCGTTACCGTGCTGCGCTCTGTCGATATTCACCAGTTCGACCCCGAAGAATTCATCTGCCAGGACGACAAGGTGGTGGTGACCGGTCGTTTGCAGCTGACGGCGCGGACCACGGGCGGCGGCATAGAGTCCGATTTCGTGCATGTCATCACCGTCGCCGACGGCAAATGGCTGCGGTTCCGCGATTTCATGAATACCGCCGTGGCCCAGGCCGCATTCACCGGTCCGGTGCCAGCATGAACGCGGGCGGCATCGTCCGGCAGACGGCCCTGTCCGATCTGGTCATCCTGGCACCCTTCGCCGTTCCGGGCATGGCACCCTCTTATCTGGACCTGTGGTTTATGCTGGATGGGCTGATGGGGGGCGGGGGCATCGCGCCCGACCTGGGGCCGACCGGCTGGCTGTTGGTCAATCTGTTCGGCCTGTTCGCGGTCTGGTCCGCCAGCCTGCGCCTGATGCAGCCAACCGCCCTGGTGGCGCGGCGGGCGGCCTTGGCCAAGCTGATCGCCGCCGCCATCATCGGCATCGGCCTGACGCAAGGAGCGGCCCTGATCTTCGTTCTTCCCCTGGTCGCCGATCTGGGGGCGGCTTTGTTTCTGGCCTGGGGCGGCTGGAGGGGGGGGCGGCAGATTGGCTGAGGCAGCGGATGGCATCATCATCGCCGGTGCCGGACAGGCGGCGGCCCAACTCGCCCAATCGCTGCGGGCCGGCTCATATGCCGGACCCGTCACCATGGTGGGGGCGGAGGCGTTGCCACCCTATGAGCGCCCACCCTTGTCGAAGGATTACCTGTCGGGCAAGCGTGAGGTGGAACGGCTGTTCCTGCGCCCACCGGCATTCTGGGCCGACAAGAAGGTTGAACTGCGCTTGGGTCGGCGTATCGTCCTGGTCGACCGGCCGGCTCACCGGGTTGTGCTGGATGATGGCACGGCGTTGCCCTATGGAAGGCTGGTCTGGGCGGCAGGCGGGCGTCCGCGTCGCCTGTCCTGTCCCGGCGCCGATCTGGCGGGCATCCATTACATCCGCTCCATCGCCGACATTGACGAGCTGAGGGCCGGACTTGCGCTGCCGGAACGACGTGTGGTCATCATCGGCGGCGGCTATATCGGGCTGGAAAGTGCCGCCGTGCTGCGTGTCGCAGGTCATCAGGTCGCGGTGCTGGAGATGCAGGAACGGCTGCTGGCCCGTGCCACCGCCCCGCCCGTGTCGCAATTCCTGTTGGACCTGCACCGGTGCCATGGCGTGGATGTTCGCCTGTCCACGGACGCGGTAGGGATCATCGGCCGGGACCGGCAGGTTTCAGGGGTGAGGCTTTCCACGGGCGTGGTGCTACCCGCCGATTTGGTGCTGGTCGGTATCGGCATCATCCCCAATGTCGAGCCGCTCGCCGCGTCCGGTCTTTCCTGTCCCGACGGCGTGCAGGTCGATGAATATTGCCGGACGTCCGACCCTGACATCCTGGCCATCGGCGATTGCGCCCGGCATCCCAGCTGTTTCGCACCGGTACCGGTGCGGCTGGAATCCGTCCAGAACGCCATCGACCAGGCCAAATGCGCGGCCGACACCATCTTGGGCCGGGAAAAGCCTTATTCCGCCATGCCCTGGTTCTGGTCCGACCAATATGCGGTGAAGATGCAGACGGCCGGCCTGTCCATCGACCACGACGCCCGGATCGTGCGTGGTGCGGCGGGGGTACCGCCATTCAGCGTCGTCTATCTGAAGGATGGGCGGGTCATCGCGCTGGATTGCCTGTCGTGCCCGCGCGACTTCATGCAGGGTCGGGCCCTGGTAACGGGTGGGGTTGCAGTGGACCCGATCCGATTGGCCAACCCGGCGGTCGAATTGAATGCCCTGATGCCCGGCTGACTTTGGCGATCCACACAGGGGGAGCCTCTCCGCCCTCTCCGATTCCGATAAGCCCGTTGCCGCGAATAGCATCCGAAGTTCGATGGGTGTGTAGTTCTCATCCAGCCCGAACGGTCCCCGACCCAGGTATCCGCGGGAGTAACTTGACCTGCTGCGGGCAATATCGTGAGGGTGATGCCGGTGAACAGCGTGGCGGTAACGAAGCGTTGCATGTGAAGGCGATGCGGGATCACGTCCCAGGCGGTGGTGTAGGAGGGCTGTCGCCGGTTCAGACCTGGAGGTCGGCGTAGCCGGCGGGAGGGTCTGACCTGGCGGGTGGTCATCGTGGTTCTTCGGTAAAGTCTGGTCACCACAACAATCCCCAACCGAGGGTGACCGGCCCGGACCCCGATCCGGGATGACCGATGAGATGATGGCACTGCGCAGCATGTTGGAAAAGGGTGCTGCCTCGGATGTTCTGCGTGACATTATCGGCTTTGCCGCACAGCGGCTGATGGAGCTGGAAGTTCAAGGGCTGACGGGTGCCGGGCATGGCGAGCGGTCTGCGGATCGGCTGGCGCAGCGCAACGGCTACCGGGAGCGGGACTGGGAAACCTGGGCTGGGGCGGTGGAACTGCGCATCCCCAAGCTGCGCAAGGGCAGCTATGTCCCAGGGTTCCTGGAGCCCCGCCGCATGGCGGAGAAGGCGCTGACGGCAGTGATCCAGAAGGCCCACATCCATGGCATCTCCGCCCGCTCCGTCGATGACCCCGGATCGGGGTCCGGGGCAGGTTCTGGTGCAGGCTATGGGCATGTCGGGCATCTCCAAAAGCCAGGTGAGCCGCCTTTGCGCCGATATCGACGACCGGGTGAAGGCCTTCCTGGCGCGGCCCATTGAAGGACGGCGTCGCGATATCTAATGCCAGATTTTATGACATAGTAGAATTAACGCCGAACAAAAACTGTCCGGTCACTGGGGACCAGCTCTATCAGGGCGGCGGCAAGCAGCAGGGCGGGCACGGTTACAGCGCCTTGAAGGTGAAGCTGGAGAATTTGGCCGTGCCCGTCCCGGCGGAATAAATCCCGGGCCGCAGCATCAAAAACCCGCCGCGCACATTATGGTGATAGCCCGACACCTCCATGCCCCGGTCAAACCGGGTCCAGGTCTTGCCGCCATCGCCGCTGAAATCGTAATAGACGATGTGGCGGTCGTTCGTGGTGCGCAGGCGCATCTTGCGCCCATGCGGATTGGCCGGGCGGCCGCGTTCCATGCCGTACTGATGCGTCACGAACCGTTTTTCATCGAACCCAGCGCCGCAATAGAGCTTTTCATCATAGAAAAGCACCATGCCGGCCACGCCGCCCGCCTCAATCTCGATATCGCATTCAAACTGGTATGCGGTGTCGCCCGCGACCAGCAGCAGGGGAGAGCTGTCCTTGGGTGCCGTCCCGCTGGCTACCAGGCTCAGCGTGCCATTGGCGACGCTGGCGCGGCTGCTTTCGGTCGGGCCGGGTTTGAAGAAGTTCCACTTCGTTCCGACCTGGAGCGTTTTGAAATCGTCCGACAGGGCCATGCCGTGCGGCCCCTTCCGCCCACCTTTCGGCGCCGGCAGCGGCTGTGACAGGTCGCCGCCCGTCATTCGGAACCAGCCATCCGCCGTCCATTCCACCGGGTCCAGCAGTGTCTGCCGGCCCAGCGTCCAGAAGCCGTTTTCAAAGCCGTGATAGACCGACCACCAGTCACCCGCCGGTCCTTCGACCAGGGTGGCATGGCCGCGCGACCACCAATATTCATCATTGCTGATGGTGCGGACGATGGGGTTGTGGGGGCAATCCTCCCACGGGCCGTTGATCGATTTTGATCGGGCGGCGATGACCATATGGCCCGTCGGGGGGCCGGCGGTGCCGCCGACAGCGGTGATCATGTAGAAATAGTCTCCGCGCCGCGTAATCTTCGGCCCTTCCGGTGAAAAGCTCTCCACGATCCAGTCGGACGGGTAGCGCCAGGGGTTATAAACCTTCTCCGGCTCCCCCACGGTCGACAGACCATCATCGGTCAGCCGGATACGGCTGCCACCCGACAGGAAAAGCCAGCGCGATCCATCCTCACCCACGGCATGGCCGGGGTCGATGAAGCCCGACAGGCCCAGATATTTCGGCTCGCTCCACGGACCTTCGATCTTGTCGGCCCAGATGACATAGGTGCCGGTCGGCGTGCCTTTGACCGGGATATACAGGAAGTACCGGCCCTCATGCTTGATCAGTTCCGGCGCCCAGACGGAGCCCAGATTCTTGGTCAGCGCCGCCGTCACCGGCGTCCAGTTCAGCAAATCCTGCGAATGCCAGATCACCAGACCTGGATAGCTGTCGAAGGTGGAGAAGGTGATGTAATAATCCTTCCCATCCTTCAGGATCGTCGGATCAGGATGATCACCGGAGAAAAGCGGGTTCAGGAAACGGCCATCACCCAGGTCGGGCTTGCGCTGATTATCCAGACCACGCGCCCAGTGCGGGCCGCCCGGTTTGCCCGGCGGGATGCAGGCTGCGGGTGCTGCCGGCGCTGCGGCCACAGCGGTCGCGGTGGGGCCGGCGGCGAGGCCAGCACCGCCCATCAGCGCGAGACTGAGCGCGTTGCGGCGGGAGATGTCGGTCATGTCGTGTTCTCTCTCGTCGGTCGGGTCGGGGGATCAAAGGGGCGTTGTGATGATGCCGGAGCCGTTGCGGGTCACGCGCACAGGTTTGCGGGGGGCAAGATCGACCTTAACGACCTGCTTGCCAACGCGGATACGATGCCGGCCCGCGACCCGCGCTTCCAGCAGGGCCTGATCCAGCCGTCCACCGGACCAGGACAGATCGACCCGCACAGCACCCCGGGCGCGCAAACCCGTGATCGCCCCCTTGGGCCAGGCCGACGGAAGGGCCGGCAGGAGGTGGATCTCATTCTTGCGGCTACGCAGCAGCATCTCCGTAATGCCTGCCGTGCCGCCGAAATTACCATCGATCTGGAAGGGCGGATGGCTGTCGAACAGATTGGGATAGGTGCGCGTGGGACGCAGCAGCATGCGGAGCACCAGATGCGCCCGTTCGGCATCCCCCAGACGCGCCCACAGGTTCAGCCGCCAGCCGATCCCCCAGCCCGTTGCCTCATCACCACGGATATCCAGGGATTTTCGGGCTGCCGCCGCCAGTTCCGGCGTGTCGAACACATCGATCTGACCGCTGGGATAGACGGCATAGAGGTGTGAAACATGGCGGTGATGGATTTCCGGGGCCTGCATGTCCCAGTCTTCCACCCATTCCTGAAGCTGTCCGACCTTGCCGATCCTGTCTGGCGCCAAGCGTGCGCGGGTCTTTGCCGCCTGTTCCCGGAAGACCGCGTCAACGCCCAGGATTTCCGCCGCCTGGATGCAATTGTCAAACAGATCACGCAGGATCTGCTGATCCATCGCCGGACCGGCGACCAGCGACGACCCATGCGGATGCGGGTTTTCGGGCGACAGGGACGGGCTGGTCATCAGGTAGCCGCTCTTCGCATCCTCGATCAGCGTATCCAGGAAGAACTCCACCGCGCCCTTCATCAAGGGATAGGCCTTGGCCAGGAAGTCCAAATCCCGGCCATAATCATAATGATCCCAGAGATGCAGGCAAAGCCAGGCCCCGCCGACGGGCCACATGCCATACTGCGCGCCATCGATTGGCGCGGTGGCTCGCCAGAGGTCGGTGTTGTGGTGCGCCATCCAGCCACGTGCGCCATACATATCGCGCGCGGTCCGCGCCCCGGTCTCGGCAAGGTCACGGATCAGCGATACCAGCGGCTCCACAAGTTCCGGTAACGAGGTTGGCTCCGCTGGCCAATAATTCATCTGCGTATTGATATTGATGGTATATTTGCTGCCCCAGCTTGGCGTCAGGCTGTCGTTCCAGATGCCCTGCAGGTTGGCCGGTTGGGTTCCAGGGCGGGAAGAGCAGATCAGCAGGTAGCGGCCGAACTGGTGATAGAGTGCTGCCAGCGCGGGGTCATTCAAATCCGCGCTGTCGCGTACCCGTTCATCGGTGGGCAGATCGGCTGCGGAATTGCTGCCCAGATCGATGGAAACCCGCCGGAACAAGGCGCGATGCGCGCTCAGATGGGTGTCCAGTAGCTGTGCAAATGGCTTGTCTGCTGCCGCCAGAATCTGGCCTGCCGTGATGGTGTCGGGATCGCCCGAAACATCATCATACCGGCGGAACGATGTGGCCGCCGCCAGCAGCAGAACCACACTGTCCGCCCCACGAACCGTCAGGTAGTCGCCGCCGGATTGAACGGTGCCGCCCGATGCCAGCGCACGCACCTGACAGGTAAAGCGCAAGGCACCAGCCACCCCATGCTGCTCCCCATTGCGACCGCGAACGGACAGACGGTCGGCCGCGTCGACCGTGATCTCCGCCCCCTTATGCGGGGTGGAGAGCTTTATGTCCACATCAACCCGACCCGGTCCCTGCGCCGACAGGCGCACCACAAGGACCTGATCAACGGGCGATGCGAAGACTTCCCGTGTATAGAGGGTGTCGCCAACGCGCAAACGCGTTGTGGCCATGGCCCGATCCAGGTCCAGGTCGCGGCGATACTCCGTCGCGTCTGCAAGACCCGGAAACTCCAGCCAAAGATCGCCTAATGTCTGATACGACATCTGTCGGAGGGGCTTGCCCATCATCTTTGCATTTACCAAGGCTTCCGTCTCAGCATATTTGCCCTGGGCAATCAGCGACCGCACTTCCGGCAGCGCTGCGCGGGCATCCGGGTTGACCGGGTTATAAGGCCCGCCCGACCACAATGTATCTTCATTGAGCTGCAACTGGTCCTTGGCGATCCCACCGAACACCATGGCCCCAAGGCGCCCGTTGCCGATGGCCAGCGCCTCTGTCCATACGGTCGCCGGTTTGCGGTACCAGAGCGTCAGCGGGGAGGGCGCAGCCATCGTCGCCATTGCCGTCTGCGCGTTTGCCAGAAGGGGGCAGGTCAAGGTGGTGGCGCCGATAGCTTTCAGGGCCTGTCTGCGGGTCCAAGCGGTCATTTCGCTCTCGTTCTTGTGGTGCGGGTCCAACTGCTCGACGCGGAGAGCCGAAGCGGGCCGATGATCCAGGCGGGAGCTTGGAGGTGGATCAGCGGATTGATACCGGTGTCATTGTGATCTTTTTAAAGCGACCAATTGATTGGTCGCGCATGAGGCCGCAACGCCCACGAACATCACAAACAGCGTGCAGAGATGGTTGAGTGCATCCTGAGCGCGGTCTGGTACTACGTCATCTCCCCGAAACCTTATCTATTAATGATTTGATAGCGGTACCATATGGCGCGCTTGCCCGGTAGTCAACGGCTGTGTCGGGATGTGTCGCGATCAACATATGTGTCAATCGCCGACACGCAACGGCTGGTCCAGGCCGGGGCAGTCGTTGGTGGGGGCTGGGATGATGGCGCGTCAGAACACGGCATGGTCGCCGCGTTCGGCGCGGTCCTGTCCGCGGATGACACGCGCGTAGAACTCCAACAGGGTGTCTTTTCCTGTCGACGGCGTTGCGGCCTCGTCATAGCGACCGGTAACGGGGTCAAGAACCAGCATGGATTCGGTGGCGTAATAGCGACCGATCCGGGCAAGCTCTGCCTTGTCCGCCAGAGCGGGGGAGAACCGTCCCAAAATGCCCAGCCCCTTGATGATGGCATCGAGCAGGCCCACCGGCACGCGGCTGAAACGGGGCGGGCGGTTCAGAAGCGCAAACAACGCCTCGCCCTGCTGCTTCGGCGTCAGCGCTGGGCCGGGGCCACCGATCGGCAGGATGCGGTTTTGGCGCGCCGGATCATCCAGACAGTCGGCCAGAAAAGCGCCAAGATCGTCATCGCTGATCGGTTTGCAGGCGGTGAGCGTGCCATCGCCGAACATCATATAGGGCTTGCCGCCTTTTACCCGCTCGATCTGGCCGGCAAGCGATTTGAAGAATGCCGTGGCGCGCACGATGGAATAGGTAAGCCCGGATTCGAGCAAAGCTGCTTCGAAAGCGAGTTTCGCCTGCTGAAATGCCAGAAGCGGCTTTTGCACGCAGATGGCCGAGAGCAGAACCATCTGGGTGACACCGGCTTCCTTCGCGGCAGCGAGCGCGTTCAGATGCGCCTGATGGTCGATGGCCCAGGCGTCCTTCGGCGCGCCGGTGCGCGACGCAAGGCAGGAGACGAGCGCATCGAAAGGCTCACCGCGGAACCCGTCACGCTGGAGAGACACGGGGTCCGTGACCTCGCCATAGCGCAGGCTGGCGCCCGGCAGAAGGCGGGCGCTGTCCTCTGGTGCGAGCCGTCCGCCGACACCGGCGCGGGGCCGGATAAAGCAGACCACCTCATGCCCGCGGGCCACCAGAGCCCGAGCCGTGGCCCGGCCAATGGTGCCGGTCGCGCCGAGCATGAAAACCCGCTTTGGCTGCGTGGCAGGGGTCGGAGCAGGCCGGGGAAGGGACGTTTGATCAACCATGTCCGCCAAGTGTTGTTTATGTCATTCGATCAAGACCGGAACGGGGGAAGGAATCAACCGCCCTGTCACAATGAACGAGCTTCATCTCAAAGCCTTTGCAATGCCAGAATGATCGCTGAGAGATCGGTGTTTCGCCTGCGGCAAATGGTTCTTGTCGTCGCGGGCGCTATTCTTCGTGAACACCGTCATATCCCAGATCGCCGCACCCATCGACAGGCCCGCAAACCAGCGGAACAGCAGATTATTGTCCATAGGGAAGGGCTTTTCCGCAGCCAGTTAACGCCGATCAGAAACCGTCCGCTCACGTGGCCCCGCTCTCATGGATGGGCCTCCATCCATTGTCCGTCCCGCCACAAGACATTTCTGTCGATTCTGCTTTTAATTAATTTACTGCTAAGTTAATGAATTAGGGCGCGGCGCCCAGCGACAGGGTCGTAACCGTCCCAGGAAGGCGGGAAGGGGCCAGCGCAAGAGGTCTCATTCAGGGGTTGTCCTCATGCCGAACGACGTTGTCGCCTTCAGTTCCATGCTTGCCCACCACGCCCGACGCGCGCCGGAACGGGCTGCCCTGATCGTGGATGAAAACCCGGTCAGCTTTGATGAACTGGATGCCCGGACCAACCGCCGTGCGCGCCTGTTAGCGGCGCGGGGGGTCGGTTACAGCGATTTCGTGACGGTCGCACTGCCCAACGGTCTGGAATTCTACGAAACCATCTTCGCCATCTGGAAGCTGGGGGCCATTCCGAACATCGTGGCCTCCAAACTGCCGCGACGGGAGATGGAGGCGATCCTGGACATTGTCCGCCCGCGCCTGTTCGTGGGCACGCCGCCCAATGCCGACACCCCCGCGCTGGCGCCGGAGGCCGGGGAGATCGAGCGCTATTCGACTGAGCCACTGCCCGAAGTTATCTCTCCCCACTGGAAGGCCATGACCAGCGGCGGCTCCACGGGGCGGCCCAAGGTGATCGTGGATGCCATGCCGGCGCGATGGGATACGCAGGACGGGTTCCTGGGGCAGCGGCCGGGGGACGTGATCCTCAATCCCGGGCCGCTGTATCATAACGCCCCGTTCCATTGCATTTTCATGGGGCTGGCGACCGGCAACAGCATTGTCGAGATGGGCCGGTTCGATGCGCTGCATACCCTGCAGCTGATCGACCGGTACAAGGTGAACTGGGT
>CALRNG020000008.1:0-19604 GCA_943369495.1 Rhizobium sp. Q54 | reverse complement strand
TGGCCCGGATGGCGGCGCGCAGCTTGTCGCGCAGGACGGAGCGGTAGCTGTACTGAACCGACTTGTCGGTGACCTTCTCCATCATCTGGTTGATGCCGGTCTCGATCCGCAGGCGGCCATCCGCCGTCTTCGGGTCCTCCCCCTGGCGCACCATCTCCCAGATGAAATCCTCCAGCGACAAAGCGCGATCCAGGATGGCGTTGAACGCATCCGGCCCGCCCGACCGGATCAAACTGTCCGGATCCTCCTTGTCAGGCATGAAGGCGATGCGGACGGTGGCGTCGGGCACCAGGATGGGCAGAACCCGGTCGATAGCCCGCTGCGCCGCGCGGCGCCCGGCATTGTCGCCATCAAAGCACAGGATGGGGTTGCGCTGCCCCTCGGGCGCCAGTTTCCACAGGACCTGGATCTGCGTCTCCGTCATGGCGGTGCCCAGCGGCGCCACCGCCCCCTCGAACCCCGCCTGCACGCAGGAGATGACGTCCATATAGCCTTCGGTGACGATCAGCCGCTGGCCATCGGCCGCCGCCTGTCGGGCCCGCGACATGCCGTAAAGCAGATTGCCCTTGTGGAACAGCGGGTTCTCGGCGGAGTTGATATATTTGGGCCCGTCGCCCTCCAGCACCCGCCCGCCAAACGCCACCACCTGCCCCCGCCGGTCGGTGACGGGGAACATGACGCGGTTCCAGAAGAAGTTACGGATGGGGCGGCCCGGTTCCGCCCGCTTGAACAGGCCGACCTCCACCATATCGGCCTCGCTATACCCGGCCTCCAGCAGGAGGGCCCGCAGCGGCCCGCCCTCCTGCGGGGCATAGCCCAGGCGGAAGCGGGCGATCCCCTGATCATCCAGGCCCCGCCGGCGCAGATATTCCAGCGCGTTGCGCCCACTGGGGCTGAACAGCTCGCGCTCGTAATATTTCGTGGCGCGTTCGACGAGGTCATAGAGCGACTTCTGCCGCTCATATTGCTGGCGCTCCTGCGGGCTCGCCTGCGGCACTTGCAAGCCCGCCTCGCCTGCTAAATGTTCAACAGCCTCCATAAAAGACAGGTTGTCATGGCGCATGACGAACCCGATCTGGTCGCCATGAGCCCCACATCCAAAACAATGAAAGAAGTTCTTCTGATCGTTTACATAAAAACTTGGCGTCTTTTCATTATGGAACGGGCACGGGGCCTTGAACTCCCGGCCAGCGCGAGTCAAGCGCATGCGTTTCATCACCACTTCCGACACGGAAAGGCGGGAACGCAACTCTTCCAGGAACTGCGGCGGCAAGGCCATCGGGGCTGATATCTCAAAGGCTTCGGGCGCGGATCAGCCGGGGAGCATAGCCCAGGCGATGGCACGAACGCCACGCGCACCGGCATCCATCCCCAGATGGCCCCATGATTCACAGCCTGTGGATAAATCCAATTTGGTTCGAAATTCGTCGGTACGGAGATTGCTTGCCCCTGGAAACAAAATTTCCCCCATGAAGGGCATGCGCCATGAATATCAGCTCCATGTTCTCCTCCTCCGCGATCCTGTCACGGTTGCAGGTGAAGGCACCGACAGCCGCCAACGCCCAGGCCCCCGCCGCCAAGGCAGGTGCCGCCCCCGCCGATCCGGCGGCCCAGCAGAAGGACGAAATGGCGGCGCTGAAGAAGGAGCGTGACGCCTATGACGCCGCGCGGAACAATGAAATCCAGCGCCGACAGCAGGAATTCGAGATGAAACATGGCCGCAAATATGGCCAGGAGGGGGACCCGCCGCTGGCCTTCCAGATGGCCCTGCCCGCCAATGAACGCGGCTATCTGCCCTTCGTCCCCGCCGACACGCAGAAGACCATTGATGCCATCACCGACAAATACCGTAACGAGGAAATCTTGCCCCCATGTGGGCAGAATTGACCGCGATGGGCCTCAGCCCTGACCAACTGGCCAAGTCGGCAAAATATTTCATCTCCCTGGATGGCCGCATGGTCACCCGGCAGGAGGCGTCGAAGGGCGTGGATATCAAGGTGTGAGGATGGTCTCGATCAGCGGGTCATTGATGGGGTTGAAGGGATTGACGAAGCGGACCCCGTCCAGCACCCGCCCATCCTGAAAATCCTCGCTGAGCAGCAGGTGAGCCCCGGCGCGATGGGAGACAGACCAGATCATGGCATCCCAGATGGAGAGGCCATGGTCGCGATGGGCCTTGGTTGCCATGACCACGTCGTCAAAACAGGGGCCGGCCACAGTGAAAAGCTGTCCCCATAACTCGATCTGGTCAATCAACTCCTGCGCGGTGCCACGCTTCTTCCGCGTCACGACGGCGTGAAACTCGACAAGTGTCTGACTGGACAGAAAACCGATGCCAGCCTGGGCCGCGCGATCCAGTAGGAACTGTGCCTTTTCGCGCCGTTCGGTGTAAGCAAGCTGGTCAACCGCATAAACGAGAATGTTGGTGTCGAAGGCGATAATACTCATCGCCGGTGCAGCGCCTCACGGTCAAGGGGACCCTGGTAATCGATGGGAATGCCCTTTCGCATCAATTCCATCATCTTCTGATGCACCAACGCACGATCAGTCGCCGTATTAACCTCTACCGGCGTCACCATGGCCACGGGGCGGCCATCGCGGGTGATGGTCAGGGATTGTCCCGCCTCCACCTGCGCCAGCAGCCTGTCGAAGTTGCGACCGGCATCATCCGCACTGATCACGCCGTCATCCATGGCCCTGCCTCGCCTTTATGGGACAGGGCGATTATGGGCCTGAACGACGCGACGGGCAAAGGGAAAGGCCCTATCCCAGCAGGACGATCCCGTAATCGCCAATCACGCGGAAACCCAGCGACTGATCGGTCCGGCGCGCCGCAGGTTGGAGCACAGGAACATGGACGTCGCCGGGTGGCGGGCCAAATAGGCATCCAGCCGGCCCTCGTCACCCGGCAATAGCCGGCGAATGCAGGTCATCGGGTCAGTTGGCGAGCTTCTCGCGCACCAGGGCGCTGGCCTTGGTGAAGTCCATCTGGCCGGCGAAACGGCCGCGTAGCTCGGCCATCACCTTGCCCATGTCCTTGACGCCGGTGGCGCCCAGTTCGGCAATCAGGGCGGCGATGGCTTCGCGGGTATCGTCCTCGTTCAGCTGCCGGGGCAGGAAGGCCTCGATCACATCGATCTCTTCCCGCTCCTGCTGCGCCAGCTCGGCACGGCCGCCCTGTTCGTACATGATGATGCTTTCGCGGCGCTGCTTCACCATGGTCTGCAGCATCGACAGGATGGAGGCATCATCGATACCGTCCTGGTTGCCGCTGGTGCGAGCTGCGATGTCGCGGTCCTTCAACGCCGCCAGGATCAGCCGCAGGGTGGCGACGCCGCGCGCATTCTTGGCACGCATCGCATCCTTCAGGGCTTCGTTCAGCGTCTGGCGCAACATCGGATAACTCCAGCAGGCAGGTGAAACAGCCGGCAACATTAGCCAAACAACCCGGCGGACGCCAGCGAATAGGAATGGCTCGCGTCGCCGCCTGGAAACGGGCTTATACTAACGGTCAAAATTTTTGACCGTTAGTATCCGCGCCGACTGGCGCGGCGGCGGCCCATGCCGCCGAAGCTTGAAATGCCGACAGGTCGGCATTTCAAGCCGCTGCTATTATGCCGGCGGCGCCCCGACACCCAATCATGGCGCGTGGCAGGGGCGCGCCCACGTTGGTTGACCCCGCGCGCCCGAATGGCTAATTCAGCTTCAGAACCGTACCGGCCCTGGCCGGCGCGCGGCATCGGCGCGGCCCTTCGCCCGGCGGGAGCAATCCTGGCGGATGATCGGAGCCGCGACGCGACTGCGGGCAGGCCGCCCCGCCTTTCGGGCGGGAAGGCACGGCCTTTTCACCGGCGCTCCGGCGCCGATCTCGCAGATAAAGGTGCCCGAGAATGACCGACACCCCGCCGATGGGTTCCCCCAGCCGCGCGCCCGCTCCCAAGGGAGCCACGGGCGTTCTCGTCCTGGCCGATGGTTCGGTCTTCTGGGGACGCGGTGTGGGCGCCGCGGGCCACAGTGTGGGTGAAGTGTGCTTCAACACATCCCTGACGGGCTATCAGGAAATCCTGACCGACCCGTCCTATGCCGGTCAGATCATCACCTTCACCTTCCCCCATATCGGGAATGTCGGCACCAACGCGGAAGATATCGAGACGGTGACGCCGGTGGCGCGCGGTCTGATCATCAAGGCCGACATCACGGAGCCCGCCAACTGGCGCGCCACCCAGCATCTGGATGCCTGGTTGAAAAGCCATAATCTGGTCGGCCTGTCGGGCATCGACACCCGTCGCCTGACCCGCCGCATCCGCGACAATGGCGCGCCCAACGGCGTGATCGCGCATTCGCCCGATGGCGTGTTCGACATCGACGCCCTGGTGACGATCGCCAAGGAATGGCCCGGCCTGGAAGGCATGGATCTGGCCAAGGAAGTCACCACCCGCCAGACCTACAGCTGGGATGAAACGATCTGGTCGTTGAAGGATGGCTATGGCAAGCAGACCGATCCCAAGCACCATGTCGTCGCCATGGATTTCGGCGCCAAGCGCAACATCCTGCGCTGCCTCGCGGCGTCCGGCTGCAAGGTGACGGTCGTGCCGGCCACCACGACGGCCGAAGAAATCCTGGCGCTGAACCCCGACGGGATTTTCCTGTCCAATGGCCCTGGCGATCCGGCGGCCACGGGTGAATATGCCGTGCCGACCATCGCGCGGCTGGTGGACAGCGGCAAGGCCGTGTTCGGCATTTGCCTGGGCCACCAGATGCTGGCCCTGGCGCTGGGCGGGCGCACCGTCAAGATGGACAAGGGCCATCGCGGCGCCAACCATCCGGTAAAGGATATCGCGTCGGGTGTGGTGGAGATCACCAGCCAGAATCACGGCTTCGTGGTCCTGCGCGAAAGCCTGCCGGACGAGGTGGAGGTCACCCACGTCTCCCTGTTCGACGGCACCAACGAAGGCATCCGCCTGTCGGGCCGTCCCGTCTTCTCGGTGCAGTACCATCCCGAAGCCAGCCCCGGCCCGGAGGACAGCCATTATCTGTTCGACCGGTTCATCGCCGCCATCGAAGGGCGCTATTGAGGTGACAACCGATCTGGGCCTGATCCGTCTTGGTGAATGGGACCGTCCTTCCGGCATGCCCGACGGGTTGGCCGGACTGGTCGCCAGCTGGCCGGTCATCAACCGCTCTCCCGGTGGGGAGGCGTTTCTGGATGGCAGCGGCCTGATCCGCGTCAGCGACGTCTGGAACCTGCCCAGCGGCGCTTTCGTCACCGACCGGCCCCTGGATATCCATGCCGGCTGGGCCGTGGCAAGGCTGGTCGATACGGTGTGGAAGCTGATTGAGGTGGCACCCGCCCATCCGCGTGATGCCGGTCGCGCGCTTTTGCGCGACCGGGCCGAACGGCTGCTCCAGGGTCGCCGCTGGACCGGTGCCGATCTGGAAGCGCTCGACAGTCTGCTGAAGGCGGCCCCCGTGTCACAGGCCGACTTCCTGGCCGCCGATGCGGGCCGTGAACGCGCCTTGAAATCGCTGATCAAGCTGCGGCTGGCCTTTGTCGCCGACGGCTTCCACCCGGCCCTGCCCGCTCCCGTGGCCGATCTTCTGGCCGGCGGCCCCGTCCTGTGGCTGGACGCCGACGCACAGGAAGTGGCCGAACAGGTCATGGCGCACAGCCGCCGACGCATGGAAGTGTCGGCCAAGCGTGTGGCGCGCGATGACAAGCAGCGCGGTGCCGACCTGAAGGACAGCATCGCCGAGGCCGTGAGGGCCGTGTTCCCCGGCATGCCCGACGATGTGTCCCTGTCGGTGGCAGCCCGTCTGACGCCTGTGGCCATCAAGCTGGGCCGCCGTCCCGGCACCCAGGCCATTGTCGACTGCACCGCTGAAATCCGCCTGGACCGTTGGCGTCAGGTGATTATCGGCGATCCGCGCGTGTCGGCCCGGCTGGCCGCCATGCAGGCCAAGGGCGACAATAACCGCGCCCGCAAGCGCTACCGCGACCAGCGCGCCTTGGAACAGGTGGCCGAAGAGATCGCCCGTTGGCGGGGTGACCTGGAGCCGGTGACCTCGCGCTGGCTGGGTGACGCGGTGTAAGCGAGGGGCGTTACCGCCCCGACACCCGCTTGCCCGTCACCGGATCATCGGTGATCAACCCATCCACGCCCCAGCCGATCAGCCGCTTCATATCGGCGGCATCATTGACGGTCCATGGGATGACCTTCAGGCCCAATGCCTGCGCCTCCTTCACCAGGGCGGGCGTAAGGTTCAGGTGATAGGGCGACCAGACCGCCCCACCCGCCGCCTTGATGGCCGCCGGCAGGCTGCCGCCATGGCGCATGGGATCAAAGCCGGCGGTCCAGAGGCTTTCGCCCGTCATGGAGACGTTGCTTTCCTCCGGGTCGATGATGGTCAGATAGGCGGTGGCGATCTCCGGTGCGATCCGCCGTACCACCTGCAAGGTCCGCCAATCAAAGCTCTGGATGGTCACCCGGTCCGCCACACCCGCATCGCGGACCTGGCGGACCAGCAGCGTGGCAAACGTTTCGGGATCGACACTATCACCGGGATTGGTCGGGTCGATCTTCGTTTCGATATTAAAACGAACCTTGTTATCCCCCCGCTTCTTCACCAGATCGAACAGCGCGGCCAAGGTGGGTACGCCCGTGCCATCCAACGGCATCTGCCGGGCGAAGCGCTTGGCATAGGGGGTATCGGGCCGGATGCGCCCGACATCCAGGGTCTGCACCTCCGCCAGGGTCAGGCTGTGCCAGGTCGGCTGCGGCCCCTCCACCCACTGACCCTTGCGGCGGGTCAGATTGGCATCGACATGCCGGTCATGGGCGATGATCAGGACGCCATCCTTGGTGACGCCCGTATCCAGTTCCAGCGTATCGACACCCAGGTCCAACGCCCGCTCAAAGGCCGGCAAGGTGTTTTCCGGCCACAGGGCTCGGCCCCCGCGATGGGCCTGAAGATCAAGGGCAGCTGCCGGAATCGCGGCCAGAATCAAGGGGATCAGCAGGGCGAAAAGGCGCATGTCGGCATCCGTTCTTTCGGTCTGCTACGGACCATAGGGTGGATGCGTTACGGTTTCATGGCAGGGTGATCGACATCCCATGCCGTTCGCGCGCCATCAGACAGGCCTCGTCCCCCGCCACACAATCATGGCAGACGATGGGACGGTCGGCATAGATGGTACAGGCCACATGCTCCCCCACCGTACCGGACAGCGCCGCGCAGCGCTCCCCGGTCCAGCGCATGCCCGACCCGTCGAGCGCCACCATGGCCTCCGGGATACGGGCGATATCGGCATCCTCCTCCAGGGAGAATCGCGGCCAGTCGGCTGCATAGGCGCAGCAGGCCCCGCATTCCTGACAGGCAAAGGGGGGTGGCTCGGGTTGTGGGTCCAAAGGTGCCGCCATGAAAGGGGGATGCCGGTTTGTGACCGACGCCGGCCCGCTTGGCAAGGGAACATGCTCTGCTATACAGGGCGCGAAGCCCCGAGGAACATGCCCATGCTGGAAATCTATGTCGATGCCGATGCCTGCCCCGTGAAGGAGGAGACGTTCCGCGTCGCCGAACGCTATGGCATGCTGGTACATCTGGTGGCCAATGGCCCGTTGCGGGTGCCACCGGGCGGGCTGGTGCGGATGGTCGTCGTCTCCGACGGGTTCGATGCCGCGGACAACTGGATCGCGGAGCAGTGCGGGACCGGCGACATCGTGGTCACCGCCGATATCCAACTGGCCAAGCGTTGCCTGGACAAGGGCGCCAAGGTGTTGGGCAATAATGGACGGCCCTTCACGGTGGCCAATATCGGCTCCGCCCTGGCATCCCGCGCCCTGATGCAGGACCTGCGCGACATGGGCGTGGTTCAGGGCGGCAACGCGCCGATGACCAAGGCCGACAAGAGCAAGTTCCTCCAGGAACTGGATAAGATGGCCAATGAGGTCAAACGGGGACGGTGATACCCCGTGTTTATAGATACCGCGCCCGCAGATGCGCCTTGAAGATGCCGGCATCCAACGGCTTGCCCGTGGCGCGGATCAGGATGTCGCGGGCCGACAGGTACCGGCCCCAGCGATGGACATTATCGCCGAGCCACACCACCAGATCGCGGAAATCCCCGCGCCCGATCTGATCGGCCAAGTCCGGGATGGCGGTGGATGCCGCCTGGAACAGCTGGGCCGCCATCATGGCGCCCAGCGTATAGGTCGGGAAATAGCCCCAGGCCCCGCTGGGCCAATGGATATCCTGCAAACAACCTTGCGCCAGATCAGGCGGCGTGATGCCCAGCAGGTCGCGCATGCCCTGGTTCCAGGCGTCCGGCAAATCCACCAGCTCCATCCGCCCCTCGATCAGCGCCTGTTCCAGACGCCAGCGCAGGATGACATGGGCGGGATAGGTCACCTCATCGGCATCGACGCGGATGAAGCTGCGATCCACGCGGCGGAAGCGGCGACGCAGGTTTTCCGCCGACCAGGCATCGCCTTCCCGGTCAAAGGCGTCGGCCAGTTGCGGGGCCAGCCATGCCAGGAAGCGCGGATGCCGGCCCACCTGCATGTCGAAGGTCAGGCTCTGGCTTTCATGCACACCCAACCCGCGCGCCTGCCCCACGGGCTGTGAGGCCCAGGCCGCCGGACGGCCCATCTCATAGAGCGCATGCCCCGCCTCATGCAGGCCAGATTTCAGGGCCTTGAAGAAATTGTCGGGGTCCAGGCGCGTGGTGATACGCACATCCCCCGTGGCCCCGCCGCAGAAAGCATGCAGCGACTGATCCACGCGTCCGTGGAAGCCCAGGATGCCGGCCAGTTTCTGCACCAATGCCCGCTGGGCCTCCACCGCAAACGGGCCTTCAAACGGGTCCGCCTTCGGCTCGCCCGCCTGCACCGCCTCTACCTCGGCCAGGAAGCCCGGCAGGAAGGCGGCGTAATCGTCGAAGACGGGGCCGTACTCTGCCACCCGGCTGCCCGGTTCATACAGCTCATGCAGCGCGTCATAGAGGCCGCAATTCAGCACGGCGGCATTGGCCGCCGCGATCTCCCGCTGATGGGTCAGCACCTTTTGCAGATGCGGCAGCAGCAGAGCGAAATCGTTGTCCGCCTTGGCCGTGCGCCAGACCATTTCGCACCGGGCCGCATCACGGGCATTGGCTTCCACCAGATCGGCGGGCACGGCGGTGGCCAGCAGATGTTCGCGCCGCATCTCCGCCAGATTGGCGCGCTGCCAGTCATCGAGATCGGATACATCGGATTCGGCACGGTCGAGCCAGTCGGCGACGCTGGGGTCCAGCAGGGCTGCATGGATGGCACCTTCCAGGGCCGCCACCTGATCGGCACGGGCGAGCGATGCCGCCGCCGGCATCATGGTCCGGCTGTCCCAGTTCAAAATGCCCAAGGCCCCCTGCAACCCGGCGCGGCGGGCGAAATGCTTTTCCAGGGCGGCATAGGCAGACTGGGTCATGGTTCTTCCCGGCGGCGGAAACTGGCGGCGATGAACACACCGACCAGGGTCAGGGCCAGCCCGTACCAGGTCAGCGCGTAGGAGAGATGATCATTTTTCAGGGCGACAATGGTACGCCCGCCAATGGGCAACCCGCCAGGGTTGGCGCTGGCATCGGCCTGCAAGACCAGCGGCGCCAGACGGTCGACCCCCGCAATGCCGGCCAGCGCCTGCATATCCAGCCAGAAGAAGGTGCGGGTCGCGGGGTCATTGTCGGGCTGCATGAAGACCCGGTCCTGTGGCACACGGGCAATGGCGCTGATAGTGACGCTGCCCTCCACTTTGCCCTGCGCGCGGCTGCTGGGGTCCCGCTTGTCCAGCGGCACCCAGCCCCGGTCGATCAGGACGACACCCGCCCCATCATCGCGGAGCAGCGGGGTCAGCACATGCACCCCCTGTTCCTGCCGGCCATCGGGGCGGGGATAAAGGCGGGGGCCGATATAGGATTCGCGGTCATGCAGGAACCGCCCCGTGACGCGCACGCGGACATAGTCCCAATCGGCCGGCTGATCGATGCGGGCAGGCAGGTCAACCGGCTGGGCGGCCAACCCGGCCTCTATACGGCTGATCAGGTCGGCCTTCCAGGCCAGCCGCTCCACCTGCCAGGTCCCCAGACCCAGCAAGATGAACAGCGCCACTAGCGCAGCGATCGCGGGGATCAGACGGGGCCGGAACTGCCGGCGGGCGGTGGCAGGCATGGGTTCAGCCTTCCCCGCCCTCACCATCATCGCCGCCAAACTGATCCCGGCGGTAGCGGTACTGGGCGGCAATGGTCAGCGCCTTGGCCGGACGCATGAGGCCAAGGGTGGCGCCAATGATGATCGGACCCCAGATCAGCAGCAGGACCCAGAGCGGCCAATCAACCTTCAAGGCGAAGATCAGGGCCGCGGGGACCAGCGTGAAGCCCAGGATAAAGATCAGAAAAACAGCCGGGCCGTCCCCGCTGTCGGCGGCGGCCACATCAAGGCCACACACCGGACAGCGGTCGACGACCCGCAGGAACCCCTTGAACAGGGCACCCTGGCCGCAGCGTGGGCAGCGGCACCGCAAACCCACGCTGAGCAGGGACAATGGCGTCTCCGTCACGGGGACGACCCCGCGCCGGATCAGTGGGCGACCCAGGCCCCGCCGGCACCCCACCAGTAGATGGAGATGAACAGGAACAGCCAGACCACGTCCACGAAGTGCCAGTACCAGGCGGCAGCTTCAAAACCGAAATGGCTTTCGGCGGTGAAATGGCCCTTCTTGGTGCGGAAATAGCAGACCGCCAGGAAGATGGTGCCGATCGCCACATGGAAGCCGTGGAAGCCGGTCGCCATGAAGAAGGCCGATGAATAGACATTGGCGCCAAAGCCGAAGGCGGCATGGCTATATTCATAGACCTGGAAGCCGGAGAAAATGAGACCCAGCAGCACGGTGATGCCCAGGGCCCGTGCGGCCTCCTTCATCTTGCCTTCCACCATCGCATGGTGCGCCCAGGTCACGGTGGTGCCGGACAGCAGCAGGATGACGGTCATCAGGAACGGCAGGTCGAACGGGTTGAAGGGGACAGTACCCTTCGGCGGCCAGACGCCGCCATTGGCTTCCACGCGGGCATACTGAATCGCCTCGTCATAGAAGATGGAGGCATCGAAGAAGGCCCAGAAGAAGGCCGAGAAGAACATCACTTCCGAGGCGATGAACAGCGACATGCCATAGCGCAGGCCGATCTTCACGACGGGGGAATGGGCCTTCTCGACCACCGATTCCTTCACGATATCGCGCCACCAGCCGAACATGCAGCCCAGCACGGCGGTCAGGCCGGCGGCCAGCAGGTACCAGCCATGGCCGTGGAACTTCATCACCAGACCCGTGGCCAGCAGGCCAGCGGCGAACGCGCTCAGCAGGGGCCAGGGGCTCGGATTGACCAGGTGGTAGGGCTGCGGAATGCCATCCCCGGTATTGCCGCCACCGATATGGGCGTTGACGTCAGCCATCTCTCTTTTCCCTCAAACCAAGGAACTTTGGATCATACGTGACTTCTGGGCGCAGGCCTTACAACCTGTTCCCCGGGGCAGCACCGGAGGTCGGTTTATCCACCGACCCTTGGGCATTCCCTTGGTAATCCTTCCCACCCGCGCCGTCCAGTAGCTCGGCTGCCGCACCCTTCCCCGGTGTGGCCAGCGCCGCGCTCTGATCATCGGCACGGAAGAAGGTGTAGGACAGCGTGATGGTCTTCACATCGGCCATATTCGGGTCGTCGGCCATGGCCGGATCGACGTAGAAATTGACCGGCATGTCGATCGACTGTCCGGGTTCCAACTTCTGCTCCGTAAAGCAGAAACATTGAATCTTGTTGAAATACTGCCCCGCCTTTTCGGGCGTGACATTATAGGTCGCAGTGCCGATGACGGCGCGATCTTCCAGGTTCTTCGCGCGGTAGGCAATGGTCATCGCCTCCCCCACCCGCACATCGACGGCATGGGTGTCGGGCCTGAAGTCCCAATGGATGGAACTGTTCACGTCGGCATTAAAGCGCACCGTGACCACCCGCTCCAGCGCCTTGTCGGGCGCCTTCTCGGCCACCATCGTGGTGCCGCCAAAGCCGGTGACGCGACAGAATAGGTCATAGAGCGGGACCGACGCGAAGGACAGGCCGACCATGCCGGCCACGACAGCGCCAAGCTTGACCGCCATGCGCGCATTGCGCCGGCCCAGATCCTGGGGGTTCATCGGTTCCTGGCTCATGGGAAGGTCCCCCCGCTCATCCGCACCATGGCCACCACATAGATGATGACGATGAAAGCGACCAGGGTAGCCAGCACAGCGAGGTTCTTGCCCCGCTGGCGACGGTGCAGGTCGGTGTCGCCACCATGCTTGCGGGCGGGGCCCTGGTTCTGTTGCTGGGTCATGACGATGCCTCCCCTTCTTAAACCGCCAGATGTTCGCCGATCAGGATCGCGAACAGCAGGAAGAGGTAAAGGATTGAAAAGGCGAACATGCGCTTTGCCGGCTTATGGTCATCGCTGCGCAGCACTTGCACCGCGAACGCCACAAAGGCCACCCCCAGGACGATGGAACCGGCCAGATAGGTGATGCCACCAATCCCCAGAAAATAGGGGCTGATGGCAATGGGCAGCAGCAGCAGCGTGTAGATCAGCATCTGCTTCTTCGTCTCACGCTCACCGGCGACGACGGGCAGCATCGGCACACCCGCATGCTGGTAATCCAGCTTGCGGAAGATGGCCAGCGCCCAGAAATGCGGCGGGGTCCAGAAGAAGATCAGCGCGAACAGCACGATGGAGGCGACGGACACATCACCCGTCACGGCGGCCCAGCCGATCATCGGCGGAAAGGCCCCGGCGGCGCCGCCAATGACGATGTTCTGGGGCGTCAGCCGCTTCAGCCACATCGTGTAGATGAAAATGTAGAAACCCGACGCCAGGGCCAGCAGGCCGGCGGCCACCCAATTCAGGGCCAGACCCATCAGGGTGACGGAAGCGATGGTCAGGATGACGCCAAAGGCCAGTGCCTCTTCAGCGGGGACCAGCCCCTGCGGGATCGGCCGCTGGGCGGTGCGGTCCATCATCGCGTCGATATCGCGGTCATACCACATATTAATAGCACCGGCGGCACCAGAGGCCACCGCGATGCAGAGAACCGCGACCAGGGCCAGGACCGGATGCAGATGACCCGGGGCCACCACCATGCCGGCCACGCCGGAAAAAACGACCAGCGACATGACGCGCGGTTTCAGCAGCGCAACATAGTCGCGCACCGTGCCGCTCGAAGCCTGACTGTCCATGATCTCGGGGGCGATCACGCTGTCGGTCATGATGATGGTCTCTTCACACGCTCAAAAGGAACTGAACTTAGGGGCGGTACTTGGCAAAACCGCGCGGCGGTCGCCCGCCGCGCGGTCTCTTGCCCAAGGGTCAAGGGCTTTCGGCGCCCTTGGCCCTGCTTACTTGATCTTCGGCAGGGTTTCGAACTGGTGGAACGGCGGCGGGGAGGACAGGGTCCATTCCAGCGTCGTACCACCCGTCTGCCAGTAATCACCCTCGGCCTTGCGACCGAACAGCTGGGTGTAGATGGCCATCACGCAGAAGAAGATGGTCGAGCCGAAGGCGATATAGGCGCCGTAGGACGAGACCATGTTCCAGAAGTGCAGCGCGTCCGGATAGTCGGGCATGCGCCGCGCCATGCCGGCGAGGCCCAAGAAGTGCTGCGGGAAGAAAATCAGGTTCACGCCGATGAAGGTCGTCCAGAAGTGCAGATGACCCGCCCATTCCGGATGCATCCGACCCGACATCTTGCCGACCCAGTAATAGTAACCGGCGAAGATCGCAAACACGGCACCCAGCGACAGCACATAGTGGAAATGTGCCACCACATAATAGGTGTCATGCATGGCGATATCCATGCCGGCATTGGCCAGCACCACGCCCGTCACGCCACCGATGGTGAACAGGAAGATGAAGCCGATCGCCCAGACCATCGGCACCTTGAACTCAATGGAACCGCCCCACATGGTGGCGATCCAGGAGAAGATCTTCACGCCCGTCGGCACGGCGATGATCATGGTGGCGGCGGTGAAATAGGCGCGGGTATCAACCGACAGGCCAACCGTGAACATGTGGTGGGCCCACACGATGAAGCCGACGACGCCGATGGCCACCATGGCATAGGCCATGCCCAGATAGCCGAACACCGGCTTCTTGGAGAAGGTGGAGATGATGTGCGAGACGATGCCGAAGGCCGGCAGGATCATGATGTACACTTCGGGGTGACCGAAGAACCAGAACAGATGCTGGAACAGGATCGGGTCACCGCCGCCGGCCGGATTGAAGAAGTCCGTGCCGAAATTACGGTCGGTCAGCAGCATGGTGATGGCGCCGCCCAGGACGGGCACGGCCAGCAGCAGCAGGAACGCGGTCACCAGCATGGACCAGACGAACAGCGGCATCTTGTGCAGCGTCATGCCCGGCGCGCGCATGTTGAAGATGGTGGTGATGAAGTTCACCGCGCCCAGGATCGACGACGCACCGGCCAGATGCAGGGCGAAGATCGCCATGTCGACCGACGGGCCGCTATGGCCATATTCCGACGAAGACAGCGGCGGATAGACGGTCCAGCCCGTGCCGGCGCCGTTGCCCACGAAGGCAGAACCCAGCAGCAGCAGGAAGGCCGGAACGATCAGCCAGAAGCTGATATTGTTCAGGCGCGGGAAGGCCATGTCGGGCGCGCCAACCATCAGCGGTACGAACCAGTTGCCAAAGCCGCCGATCAAGGCGGGCATGACCACGAAGAACACCATGATCAGGCCGTGGGCCGTGATGAACACGTTCCACTGCTGACCGCTGTCAGCACCAAACGCCATCATGTACTGGATGCCCGGATCCTGCAGCTCAAGGCGCATGATCACGGAGAACAGGCCGCCGATGAGGCCCGCCAGCACCGCGAAATACAGATAAAGCGTGCCGATATCTTTGTGGTTCGTCGAGAACAACCAGCGCTTCACGAAGCCAGGCTTGTGATCGTGGTGATCGTGGGCGTGCGCCCCGGTGACAGCACCCATGGTAATACCCTCTCTTCCGAACCGTTACTGCGCGGCCGCTTCGGCGACCTGACGCGGCGCGGAGCCATTGCTGTTGAAGGCCTGCTTCTGCTGGCCCAGCCATTCCTGGAAACGCTCCTTGGAGACGGCCTCCACGGCGATCGGCATATAGCCATGGCCGGTGCCGCAGATCTCGGAGCACTGTCCGTAATACACACCCTCACGGGTGACGTTGAACCAGGTCTCGTTCAGACGGCCCGGCATCGCATCCTTCTTCACGCCCAGGGCGGGAATGGCGAAGGCATGGATGACGTCGGCACCGGTGACCAGGACCCGCACATCAACGCCGACCGGCACGATGATGCGGTTGTCGACTTCCAGCAGGCGCAGCTGGCCCGGCTGGATTTCATTCTCGGGGATCATCCGCGACTCGAAGGCCAGGCCCTCATGGTCGGGATACTCAAAGCTCCAGTACCACTGATGGCCGGTGATCTTGACCGTCAGTTCCGGGTTAGGCGCCTTGTCCATATAGTACAGGACGCGGAAGGACGGGATGGCGATCAGCAGCAGGATCAGGACGGGGATACCCGTCCAGGCCACTTCCAGCCAGGTATGGTGCGTCGTGGTCGACGGCACCGGGTTCGCCTTCTTGTTGAAGCGGACCATCACATAGAGCAGCAGCAGAGTGACGAACACGGCAATGGCAATGATCGTCCACAACAGGATGTTGTGGAAATCATGCAACCGCTCCATCACGGGCGAGGCCGCTTCCTGAAAGCCCAATTGCTTCGGCTGCGGCGCACCGACGGCTTTCGCCGCCTCCTGCGCCAAGGCCGAGCCCCCGACCATCGCGCTGACAAACAGGGCCGTCACAGCGGCGCCGATCTTGCTTACAGACATCCCTTAACACTCTCGTCGTTGCCGGAGGTTGTCCCCCCGCTTGAGCCAGCCGGACCGCCCGCCCATCCCCCTCACCACCCGCCAATGGCGGTGGGCGGGACACTCGCGGCGTGACGCAGACCCGGAACGAACCAAACCGTTTCGGCGGGACACTACACGCGCGTGGGGCTCACGAACAACATATGCGCCACCAGAACGGGGCGCACATATCGTCGCAGACCATACAGGCAAGCACCCACGAACGGCAAGATCGTCCGCCATCCCTGGCCTGCAAGGCCGGTGGGCATTGCGTCGCAGGGGGTCAGCGATTGATCTGGTGCATGGCGGGGTCCGGCAGCCTTGCCACGGACCCCGCGCATCGCCATTCTGACGAAGGAATACCCATTCGTTGCCAAGGAAGGCCGCGCGCCATGTCGCTTCTGTCCCAGACCGATGAGATTTTCTTTAACCAGGCGGGCCTGGACCTGGGCCGCACGGGCGGTCTGGTCGGCCATGCGCTGCGCGGCGCCGATGATGGCGAGCTGTTCCTGGAATACGCGCAGAGCGAAAGCTTCGCCTGGGACGATGGCAAGCTGAAAAGCGCGTCCTTCGACACCAGCCAGGGATTCGGCCTGCGCGCCGTCGCCGATGAGGCGACCGGCTATGCCCACGCCTCCGTCCTGACCGAGGATGCGATCCGCCGGGCCGGCGACACGGTCCGCGCCGTCCATGCCGGCCATAGCGGTATGATGAGCGAGGCACCGATCGGCACCAACCGCCTGCTCTATGCCAGCGACAACCCGCTGGTGCTGGTGCCGTTTGAGGCCAAGGTGAAGCTGCTGGAACAGATCGACGCCTATGCCCGCGCGAAGGACCCCCGCGTGCGTCAGGTGTCTGCCTCTCTTTCCGGTGAATGGCAGGCCGTGCAGATCATCCGCGCCGATGGCAGCCGCGTGGCCGATATCCGCCCCCTGGTCCGCTTGAACGTCTCCGTGGTGGTCGCCGAGGGCGAGCGCATGGAATCGGGCAGCCACGGTGCCGGCGGCCGTCGCACCTACCAGCAGTTCCTGGAGCCAGAGGTCTGGCAGGGCTATGTCGATGAGGCGCTGCGCGGTGCCTTGATCAATCTTGGCTCTATCGAGGCGCCGGCCGGTGAGATGCCGGTGGTCCTGGGTCCCGGCTGGTGCGGCATCCTTCTGCACGAAGCGATTGGGCACGGTCTGGAAGGCGATTTCAATCGCAAGCAGACATCGGCCTTTTCCGGCCTGCTGGGCCAGCGGGTAGCGGCACCCGGCGTCACCGTCGTTGATGATGGCGCGATTGAAGGGCGGCGCGGCTCCATTACCGTGGATGATGAGGGCACGCCCAGCCAGTGCACGGTGCTGATCGAGGATGGTATTCTGAAGGGCTATATGCAGGACCGGCTGAATGCGCGGCTGATGGGCGTCAAGCCCACCGGCAATGGCCGCCGCCAGGGCTATGCCCATATGCCCATGCCCCGCATGACCAATACCGTGATGCGCGGCGGCGACAAAAGCCCGGCGGAGATCATCGCCTCGGTCAAACGCGGACTCTTCGCCGCCAATTTCTCCGGCGGTCAGGTCGATATCGTGTCGGGCAAGTTCGTCTTCTCGGCCAGCGAGGCCTATCTGATCGAAGATGGCAAGCTGGGCCCCGCCGTGAAGGGCGCCACCCTGATCGGCAACGGCCCCGACAGCCTGACCAAGGTCACGATGATCGGCAATGACAGTGCCATGGACCCCGGCATCGGTGTCTGCGGCAAGGCCGGCCAGGGCGTCCCCGTCGGCGTCGGCCAGCCCACCTTACGCATCGACGGCCTGACGGTTGGCGGCACGAAGGCGGCGTGAGGGTTGGTGCCTGTCACCGCCAGATGTTATGATGCGTCATCTGTGATGGAGGATGATCATGCTGGCGGTGCAATTGCCGGCGGAGGTTGAGGAAAGGTTAGCCGCACTGTCCCGTGCGACGGGACGGCCTGAGACATTCTATGTCCGTGAAGCCGTCCTGCAGCATCTGGACGATCTGGAAGACCTCTATCTGGCGGAACAGCGGCTTGCCGCTCATCAGGCTGGCCTGTCCAAAAGCCACTCCCTGACGGATGTGGAACGCGAACTTGGTCTGGCAGATTGAGTTCGACGACAGTGCAAAGAAGGAACTGGCCAAAATCGACAGGGCCATGGCTCAGCGTATTGTTCGTTTTCTACACAATCGACTATCGGCCATCAGTGACCCCCGATCCCTTGGTGAAGCCCTGAAGGGATCGCGTCTGGGCGACTTCTGGAAATACCGGGTCGGTGATTATCGCATCATCGCGCATATAAACGATGGGACCGTGACAATCCTTGTCGTGCGCATCGGCCATCGGAGTGACGTCTATTGGTAGCCGAAAACAAAAAAGCCCGCCAGATGGCGGGCTTTTTCGTAAGTCGAACCGTTCAGTCGCTCAGTGCAGCTTGGCCGGCAGTTCGCTGATGGCGGCGTCGACCAGCACGCTGTTGCGGGCTTCATCGACATTCTGCACCAGCAGCTTTTCGGTTGCCTGCACGGCAATCTCGACGGCCAGATCGCGAACCTGCTGGATCGCCTGCGCTTCGGCCTGGGCGATCTTAGCGACAGCCTGCTGCTCACGGCGCTTCAGACCGGCTTCCAGATCGGAGGCGGCCTGGGCGCGGATGCGTGCAGCTTCTTCGCGGGCCTGGGCCACGATGGCCTCGGCTTCCTTCAGGGCGTCGCGCTGCTTGCGCTGGAACTGCGCCAGAGCGGCCTGCGCGTCTTCGCGCAGCTTCTGGGCCTGTTCCAGTTCATCGGCGATGCGCTTGCTGCGGGCGTCCAGACTGCCGAGGATGCCCTTACCAGCCAGGCGGGCAACACCGACGATGAAGATGACGAACGCAACGGCGTACCAGAAAGTGCTGCTTGCAAACATCACGCACGCTCCTTCAGTACAGCTTCAACCGCCGCCGTGGCGGCATCGGCCGACAGGACGGCGCCCGACAGACGCTCCGTCGCGGCCAGCGCTGCCTCGGCGGCAACGCTGCTCAGGTTGGACAGCGCTTCCTGCTTGGCGGTCTGGATGCGGGCTTCAGCATCCTTGGTCGTGGCCGCCAGGCCGGCGCCCAGTTCCGCATTGCGGCGCGCGGCTTCGGCATCGGAAGCGGCCACCGAGGCGGCGATTTCCTTCTGCGCGTTACCACGGGCTTCCGCCAAGGCCTTTTCATAGGCCTGCATCACGCCCTCGGCTTCCGCCTTGAGAGCAGTCGCCTTTTCCAGGTCGTTGGAAATCTTTTCCTGGCGGGCTTCCAGCACCTCAGCGACGCGCGGCAGCGCCACCTTGGACATCAGCCAGAACAGCAGGCTGAACGTCACCGCCCACCAGAAGACCTGGGAAGCGAAGCTGTCCGGATTGAGCTGCGGCAGGCCCTTCTTGGCATGCTCGCCCTCAGCGGCGGCCAGGACAGGCGCCGCGAAGACCATGGACGTGGTCAGCACCGTCACGGCGCCGGCGCACAGGCGCGAAAAGCGTTCGACAGGCATAGAAGCACCCATTCACTGCTGACCGGCCCCCGAAAGGACGGTCACGCCAAATCCCCGTCAGCGCCTGAAGGAAAAGCTCAAGCTTGTGGGCCAGTGGACCCATAGAGCAACCGCCGCTGTCGGATCTGATACCCGG
>CALRNG020000007.1:0-19923 GCA_943369495.1 Rhizobium sp. Q54 | reverse complement strand
CCTCGCCACTGTCAAACCGCGCCTCATGCCGGGTCCAGCCGGTGGGGAGCTCGCCCTGGCACAGGGCCAGAAGCGCGTCATTATAAAGGGCGCGGGCAAAACCGGGCCGAATGGTCAGCGCGCGCGACAGCGCCGCCCGGGCCCCGGCGACATCACCCCGGTTGGCCAGATCCAGGGACAGGTTGACCGCCGCCTCCGCATAGGTGGGATCGACCGCCAGCGCCTTCTCCTGGGCCAGCACCCCGCCGGCGGCATCGCCCAAGGCTGTGCGGCACAGGCCCAGTTCACTCCAGGCATCGGGCATATCGGGGGCCAGCGCCAGGGCCGTCTGCTGACAGTCCGCCGCCGCCCGCCAGCGCCCCAGATGGCGCAGGGCCACACCCAGATTGACCTGCGCACGCGGATAATCGGGCCGCAGCGCCAGGGCCCGGCGATTGGCCTTCTCCGCATCTGCATAGCGGCGCAACTCCACCAGCGTCGCGCCCAGATTGGCCCAGGCTTCGGCATAGTCCGCGCGCCGTGCCAGGACCTGACGGAACGCCTTCTCGGCCTCCGCGAACCGGCCCAGGCTTTTCAGGATGCTGCCGCGCGTATTGTGGGCGCCGGCAAATTCGGGGTCGAGCGCCAGCGCCCTGTCCACCACGGCCACGCCATCCGCCGCCCGCCCCGTCTGCAACAACACCTGTGACAGCAGATGCAAGGCATCCGCATTGTCGGGCGCTGCCCGCAGGATGGCGCGATAACCCGCCTCGGCCGCCGACAGGTCGCCCGCCCGGTGCTGTTCCAGCACGGCTTCCAGGGATGGCGGTGCGGACGATACCATCGGCACCGACAGAAGGCCGTTTAGGGTCTGCACCATGAGTGGCACGACTTCCGCGACCGCCCTGACCACAAACACGCGCATGGTCGGGTACCAAGGACGTAAGCCCCCACCCAGGAATGTCCAGTCCCTGGCATACTGGAACCGCCAGACCGGCGTGCCCAGCGACGCCGCGATTTCCCCCACGGAGGTCGGCGCGGTGATGACCAGATCAAGGCCGGCGGTCAGGGCCGCCGCCGCCTCCAGATCATTCTTCAGGTCGATATCGGCAAACCGATGCATGGCGACGCCGCAGGACGCCTGCAGCGCCGCGACCTCCGCCGACGCATCATCATATTGCAGACAGACCGGCACAATGCCGGGCAGGGTCAGCAGCGGCAGCAGGGCCGGCAGCGGCAGGTGCCCCAGCTTGCGGTCCCCGTCCTGGCGCTGCGACCGCCAGCAAAAACCGACCCGCAGCCCGGCGGGCAGCGCGTTCAGCCGCGCCGCCATCTCCTGGACCCGCACGGGGTCGGGGACCATCCAGCTGGCCTTCACCTCCTTGAAATCCGCCAGGGTCGGCCGCAGCAGGGCCGGCAGGTCGCCCATGGCGCAATGGAAATCCGCATCGTGCGGATCGACCGTTTCGGGGCGCACCACGGCACCGGGAAAGGAGCGGGACAGAAGCCCGACCAACCGGGTGTCGCATTCCACGATGACCCTGGCACCCAGCGTCAGCAGGTCCGCGATCAGGCCCGCCCACAGGATCTCATCCCCCAAGCCCTGTTCGCGCCAAACCAGCAGCCGCCGTTCCCTGATCTCCTGCCCCCGCCATTCCGGCATGGCGAAGCGGCGGCACGGCGTGGCCTGCCCTGCCGCAAACCGGGCGCGGTAATCGCTGTAACCCTGTGTCAGGTCGCCCCGCGATAGCAGGACATACGCCCGGTTCCACCGGGCCAGCGGGTCATCAGGATGGGTTTCCAGTACCCGGTTCAGGGCTGGCAGCGCGTCTGCCTGCCGGCCCTGATGCAACCTGATCTGGGCCAGATCGATCAGGGCCGGCGGGTAGTCGGGAACCAGGGTCAAGGCCTTTTCAATCGCACTTTCCGCCCCCGCCACATTGCCCAGACGAAACAGGGCATAGCCCAAGCCCGTCCAGGCCTCCACCAGGTCGGGCGACCGCTCCAGCACCTCATTGAACACCGCCGCCGCCTCCCCAAACCGGTGCGCAGCACGCAGCGCCCCGCCCAGATTGACCCAGGCCGACAACAGGCTGCGGTCAATCGCCAGGGCCGCCCGATGCGCCTCGGCAGCACCCGCATAATCCTCCCGCGCCTGGCAGATCAGGCCCAACGTGTCCTGGGCATGGGCCGATATAGCCGGCCCGGTCAGCAGCGGGGCCAGTTCCGCCTGTGCCGCGTCCAGATCACGCAGGTCCAGCAGGCACAGCGCGATATTCACGATAGTGATGGCATGGCCGGGCCGCAGCGCCAACGACTGCCGGTAACGGGCACAGGCGGCATCCGCACGCCCCTGCGCCCGCAGCCCCGCCCCCAGCCGGGCCAGCAGCAGCGCATCGCCGGGCAGCAAGGCCGCCGCCCGCTCCAGCAGCCTTACCCCCTCATCGACCTGCCCCGCGCGGACCAGGGCGTGCCCCTGCTGGTGAAGCGCACCGGCATCCTCCCCCTGGACCGGACCGGGCAGCAGGGCCGCCAGCTCCGATGCCATCCGCGAGGTCACGGTCGAAAACGCCCCCACCCCCCGCGTGAAGTTTCGCGTGGTCGGGTACCAAGGCCTGATGGCCGTGCCAAGGCGAGTCCAGTCATCCTCATCGGCGATGCGCCAGACTGGAACACCCAGCGCACCAGACAGTTCCGACACGGCGGTCGCCGCCGTGATGACGAGGTCCAGCGCCGCCGTCAGCCCCGCCACACCGTCCAGATCGTCACGCAGATCGATATCCGGTCGAAACAGGTCGATCCCCCCCGGCAGGGCGGCATCCATCTCCGCCACGGTCGCCGGATCATCCAGATCATATTGCAAGGGCACCCAGCGGATGCCCGGCAAGGCGAACAGCGGCGCGAAATCGGCCAGACCGGGATAAAGCCCCGTCCTTTCGCCCGTCTTCAACCCACTGCGCCAGCAGAAACCGACATTCACCGCCGGTCCCAGGCCTGCCAGCCGCTGACGCCAGCGGCCGACCAACGCCGGATCGGCGTTCAGCCAGGGCTGCCCCGGAAATCGGGCAAGTGTGGGCCGCGCCATACGGGGCAGGCTGCCTGCCGCCGCCTGCCAGTCGGCGGCCGGCGTGGTGCCTGCCGCCGCCACCCGCAGATGCGGGAACGACCGCGCGAACAGCGGCACCAGACGCGCATCACATTCCACCGTCACCGGACCGTCCAGCCCTTTCAGGTCCGGGAAAACGCTGGAAAACAGGATCTCATCGCCCAGCCCCTGCTCCGGCCAGATCAGCAGATGTTTGCCGTCCAGCATGTCGCCCTGCCAGACGGGGATATCCAGCTCACGCCGGGGCTGACGCTGACGGGCGCGGAACCTTTCCTCGTAATCGGCCCAACCCTGTTCCAGCCTGCCCTTGGCCAGATGATCCAGCGACAGGTTGAACCGCGCCACCGGCTGATCCCGGTCCAGTTCCAGCGCCCGTTGAAACAGGGGCACTGCCGCGTCTGTCATCCCCTTGCGGCGCAGTAAAGTGCCCAGATTGGCGTACGCCACCGCCAAATCGGGGTTCCGCGACAGGGCCTTGCGCTGACACTGCTCCGCCTCGTCAAACCGGCCCAGCTCCAGCAGCGCCACGCCCCGGTTGGACCAGGCATCGGCCCGCGTCGGCGCCAGGGCCAGCGCCTGACGCGCCGCTTTTTCCGCCTCTGCCGGCTGATGAAGGTCCAGCAGGACGGCGGCCAGGTTCGACTGGGCATCCACCAGATCGGGCTTTACGGCCAGCGCGGCGCGGAACGCCCGCTCGGCGGCGCGGAACTGCCGCACCGCCATCAGCATGCCGCCCAGATTATTCTGGATCGCCGGCGATTTGGGTGCAGCCTCCGCCGCCGCCATCACCCGCTGCAACCCCTCTTCGGCCTCCCCCGACTGCCACAGGGCCAGACCCAGCAGATGCCCGGCATCCACATTCTGCGGCCATTTCGCCAGGATTTGTCGGTACAGGGCCACGGCTCCGACCAGATCGCCCTGCTGATGGCGAGCGATGGCCCCATCCAGCAGACGGTCGGGCGAGTCGGTAGGGGGCGGTGCTTTGCGGTCCATTTCCGGTCCGTCGGGGGCGGGGTGCCGCCACCTTAGCCCAAGCGCATCACCGCATCCAACAAGCTTGGCGTGAGGTCAAAGCCTCATTCTGCGGAAATACTTAACCCCGCCCGCCAAACTGGCTAGCATAGGTCGCCACGCCCGCCCGTCAGCGAACCGGATTGAGATGAGCACAGAGACCACCCGCGCCCCCGCCCTGTTCAAGGGCGCGTCCGTCCTGATCACCGGCGGCACCGGTTCCTTTGGCCGGCAATTCACACGTTTCCTGCTGAAATATGGCAAACCGCGCCGGTTGGTCATCTTCTCCCGCGATGAGTTCAAGCAGTATGAGATGCAGCAGCAATTCGCGGACATGGATAACCGTGACGTGCTGCGTTTCTTCATCGGCGATGTCCGCGATCAGCAGCGCCTGTCCATGGCGATGCGGGAGGTGGATTACTGCATCCACGCCGCCGCCCTGAAACATGTGCCCACCGCCGAATACAATCCCATCGAATGCATCCGCACCAATGTGAACGGGGCGGAGAACGTGGTGCAGGCGGCGCTGGCTAATAAGGTCAAGAAGGTGGTGGCGCTCTCCACCGACAAGGCGGCCAGCCCCGTGAACCTCTATGGCGCCTCCAAGCTGGCGTCGGACAAGATTTTCGTGGCCGCCAACAACCTGTCCGGCTCCGTCGGCACCCGCTTTGCCGCCGTGCGCTATGGCAATGTTGTGGGTTCGCGCGGGTCGGTCGTGCCCTTCTTCCGCAAGCTGATCGACGAGAGGGCGAAGGAGCTGCCCATCACGGATGAGCGGATGACGCGGTTCTGGATCACCTTGAACAAGGGCGTGGATTTCGTCGCCACCTCCTTCGCCATGATGCAGGGCGGGGAGATTTTCGTGCCCAAGATCCCCTCCATGCGCATCGTGGACCTGGCCCGCACCATGGCCCCCGCCCTGCCCCACCGCATCGTCGGTATCCGGCCGGGGGAAAAGCTGCATGAGATCATGATCACCGAGGATGATGCCCGGCAGACGGTGGAACTGCCGGATCGTTACATCATCGAACCTGCCTTCAAATGGTGGGATCGCGGCCCCTATGCCAAGCAGGGGGCGCTGCCGGTCGCCGATGGTTTCAGCTATCGCAGCGACACCAATCCCGAATGGCTGTCGGATGATGCGATGCGCGCCCTGCTGGAGCGGCCTTCGTGAGCAAGGGTCCCTTTCTGCCCTATGGGCGGCAATGGATTGACGAGGCCGATATCGCCGCCGTGGAACAGGTGCTTCGCGGCGACTGGTTGACCCAGGGGCCCAGCGTCGGCTGGTTTGAGCGGTCCTTCGCGGAAAGGGTGGGGGCCCGCCACGCCATCGCCTGCGCCAACGCCACCGCCGCCCTGCATGTCTGCATGCTGGCCCTCGACCTTGGGCCCAATGACGCCGTGCTGGTGCCCAGCGTCACCTTCCTGGCCACTGCCAATGCCGTCCGCTATGTCGGCGCCCAGGTGGCCTTCACCGATGTCGATCCCGATACCGGCCTGATGCGCCGTCAGGACGCGGAAGAGGCGATCACGCGGGCTGAAGTCCGGGGCTGGCGCGTGCGGGCCATCGCGCCTGTGCATCTGGCCGGACAGACGGCGGATATGGCGGGCCTGTCGGCGTTGGCCCGGGAACGCGGCCTGACCATTGTGGAGGATGCGGCCCACGCGGTCGGCACCCGCCTGTCGGGGGCGGATGGCGGCATGGTCGCTGTCGGTGCCTGCGACCGTTCGGACCTCGCCTGCTTCTCCTTCCACCCTGTCAAAACCATGGCCACGGGTGAAGGCGGTATGGTCACCACCAATGATGACGGGTTGGCCAAGAAGGTGCGCGCCGCCGTATCCCACGGCATGACCCGCGACCCGGCGGATTTCATCGATCCCGCCGCCGCCTTGGCCGCCGATGGCACGCCCAACCCCTGGTATTATGAAATGCCGGACCCCGGCTTCAATTACCGGATGACCGATATCCAGGCGGCCCTGGGCCTCAGCCAGCTGGCAAAGCTGGATGCCTTCGTGCGCACGCGCGCCAAGCTGGTGGCGGCCTATGACACGGCGCTGGCCCCGCTCTTCCCCATCCTCAAAGCATCGGCCCGGATGCCGGGGGTGGAGGCGGGCTGGCACCTCTATGTCGCGCTGATCGATTTCGCGGCCCTGGGCATGGACCGGGCGGCCTTTATGGCCGCCCTTCGCCAGGACGGCGTGGGCAGTCAGGTCCATTACATCCCCGTCCATACCCAGCCCTATTACCGGCGACTTTATGGCGATTTGCATCTGCCGGGTGCCATGGGCTGGTATGACCGCTGCCTGTCCCTGCCGCTCTATCCCGCCATGTCCATGATCGATCAGGATCGGGTCGTGGACAGTCTGACGCGCATCATCAAGGGTTAAGCCCATGCCCGCCATCATCAATCCCATGGACCTGTCGGGCCGTCACATCCTGGTCACGGGCGCCTCCGCCGGTATCGGTCGGGCCACCGCCATCCTGGCGGCCAAACTGGGCGCGCGCGTCACCGTCACGGGCCGTGACCCGGGCCGGCTGGCCGCGACCCTGACCGACCTGCCCGGCGACGGGCATCGCGCCGACGCCTTCGACCTGTCCGCCATTGATGCCATCCCCGGCTGGATGAAGGCGGCAGCACAGGCCAATGGCCCGTTCGATGGCCTCGCCCATTGCGCCGGCATTCAGACCCTGCGCCCCATCCGCATCTTCCAGGCCGATTTCTTTGATGCGGTGATGCGCACCAACCTCGGCGCCTCGCTGGCGCTGGCCAAGGGGTTGCGGCAGAAGGGGGTGAAGGCGGACAAGGCCAGCCTTGTCTACATCTCCTCCACCGCCGCCACGGCATCCTCTCCCGCCAATGTCGTCTATGCGGCGGCCAAGGGCGGCATCATCGCCGCCACCAAGGGCCTGTCGGCGGAACTGCTGCCCGATGCCATCCGCGTCAATTGTGTGGTGCCCAGCATCGTGATGACCGAACTGATCGAACGTGGCTTTGAAAAGCTGAATGCCGATCAGATCGCGCATCTGGAGAAGTTGCAGCCGCTTGGCTTCGGCCATCCCGACGATGTGGCCAACGCCATCTGCTTCCTGCTGTCCGATGCGGCCCGCTGGATCACCGGCACCTCCATGGTGGTGGATGGGGGCCGCACGGCATGAACGGGTGGGTGCTGCTGGCCCATGGCGATGATCTGGCGGCCCACGGATGCTGGGCCACGGGCTGGATCGGCGCCATTCCGGTGCTGGTGCGCAACTTCCATGGCAGCCTGCGCGGCTTCCGCAATGTCTGCTCCCACCGTTTCGCGTTGATGCTGACGGAACCCACCGGCAAGGGTCCGCTCCGCTGCCCCTATCATGCCTGGGTCTATGATCAGGATGGGGTGCCAAAGGCCATCCCCTTCAACGATACCGACTTCCACCTGGATGATGATACGCGCACGTCCCTGGCTCTGCCCGCCATCGGCGTGGCCCAGGCCGGCGGTCTGGTCTTTGTGCATCTGGACCCGGACGCCGACACCACCATCCCCGCCGGCTGGATGGCGGGTGGCGACAGCGAACGCACCCTGCCCGATGGTTCCATCATCGCCCCCGGCCCCACCATCCGGCACCGCGCGTCGGCAAAGCGGGAGAGGGCATGTTGAACTACGACCAGCCGCCTCCCGCCCGCCGCCTGCTGCCGCCGCACTGGTTCCATGATCCGGCTTCCTTCGCCACCGAACAGGCGGCCCTGTCCGCCCGCCTGCCCTGGCGCTTTGCCGGGTTGGCCGATGAAGGCGTCACGGCTGACGCCGCCTGCGGCGGGTTCCTGTTCCGCCGCCAGACGCCGGACGCCCCGCCGCTTGCCGATTGGCTTGGCCCCATGGCCGACCGGCTGTTTCTGCTCTCTTCCGCGCTGGACAGCCCGGTCGCCAGCGACAGCATCAACTTCGCCGCCAACTGGAAAATCCTGGTGGAAAACACCCTGGATGATTTCCACGGCTCCACCGTGCATCCACAGACCATCCACCCCGCCGTCGATGCTGATTGGCGGCAGCACTTGCAGACCGACCGTTTCGGTCCACACAGCCGCTCGCAATGGAAACTCTCCGACGCCACCGCGTCCTGGTGGGACAAGCTGGTGGTACGCGGCTCCTTGCGCCGCTTCGCGGCACAGGACCTCTACGATCATTGCTTCATCTTCCCCGACCTCTATGTAGCCAGCTTCCACGGCACCATGGTCATCGTCCACCGCGTCACGCCGCTGGCCGTGGACCGCACCCGCCTGGAATGGCGGACCTTCCTGCCCGCCGCGTCGGCCGATGCCAAGGCCGCCAGCTTCCGGCGCGGCCTGGTCTCCATGCTCAGCAGTTCGGCCGGGCAGGTGATCGCGGAAGACAAGCCCCTTTGCGAACAGGTGCAGCAGGCGCGCATTGCCGCCACCGGCCCCGGCATCCTGGGCTGGCGTGAACAACGGATCGGCGACGTGCATGACGCCCTTGCCGCCCTGCTGTCGCCGGAGGTGGCGGAACCATGACAATATCCCTGGCCTTCCGCCAACCCACGCCCGACGATGCCGACCTGCTGCTGGCCTGGCGTCGCCAGCCGGAGATTGCGGAACAGTCCTTCAGCGAGGTTCCCGACGATATCGACCGGCAACGCGCCTGGATCGAACGCTCCAACGCCCGCACCGACTATGTCCACCGCATCATCCAGGTCGATGGCATCGATGTCGGCTATGGCAGCATCACCATCACCCAGGCTGACTGGAAGGTCGGCACGATCGGCGTCTATATGGGCGACCGGCGGGGCCGCACCGGCATCGGTGCCTTGAACTTTGCGCCCATGCTGAACCACTGCTTCCACACGCTGGGCCTACGCAAACTGGTCAATCAGGTCTTTTCCAGCAACGACCGGGTGCTGAAGGGACAGACCATGCTGGGCTACCGCCATGTCGGCGTCCTGCGCGAACATGCTGTGAAGAATGGGGAGGCCAAGGACGTCCACCTGTTCGAAATGCTGGCCGCCGACTGGGCCGCCGTGCGCCACCGGTTCGGCATCTTCTACGACATGGACGGGCAAGATACCTGAATTGCCCTAAACCCTTCATTCTGATAGGCTTGATCCTATCAACACCCGACGCGCGCCCACCCCACTTCGGAGCTGACAGCTTTCGGAGCAGGAAAGCCACAAACTCTGAAACATCCGCATTTTCATGTTTCACTATGTTGCACAGGCGGCCAAATTCGGAGGTATCAGCGTTCGGAGTCGATAAGCCAAAACTCCCGAACAACATGATTTCCATGTTTCACAATGTTGCACACTGACCGTGAACGTAACCACAGGCTAACCCGATGCTGGCCCACCCCGCCGCGCTGACCGCCGCCGATTACCGTGATCCTGACCGGTACACGGCCGAACAGCAGACCCTGTTCGCTCAGGCCTGGCAGTTCGTGGGCTTCGCGGATGAGGTGTCGGAACCCGGTTCCTGGCTGGTGCGGCAGATCGCGGGACAGTCAGTCCTGATCCAGGATTTTGACGGCGACCTTCGCGCCCTGCGCAATGTCTGCTCCCACCGTTTTGCGCAGTTGCGGGCAGGCGACGCCGGCACGGCCAGCGGCCCGCTGCGCTGCCCCTATCATGGCTGGACTTATGACCGGGACGGGGTGCCCGTAGGCATCCCCGGCAATGCCGATTGTTTCGGGCTGGACAAGGCGGGCAAGCAAGCCCTGGCCCTGCCACGTTATGAGTTGGACCGCATTGGCCGGTTCCTGTTCGTGCGGCTGGTCCCCGGCGGGCCATCGCTGCGGGATGCGGTCGGGCCGCATACCGACCTGCTGCTGGCCCTGTCCGACGGCATGTCAGCCCCCTTCGCCCAGGCGGCCCCACCATGGGCGGCCAACTGGAAGGTGGGAGTTGAGAATGTGCTGGAGGTCTATCACGTGGATGCGGTGCATGCGGAAAGCTTCCGCACCGTCGTGGACGGCTCCTGGCGGGTGGTCCCCTCCGGCCCGCATTCCATCGGCTATGCCGGTATTCGGGCAGAGGCGCAGCGCTGGTGGCAAGGGGCCGGAAAGCGCCTGGGCCTGATCCCGGTTGATGCGGTGGCCGGGGTGGAGGGCTATGTCCACCTGCTGCTGTTCCCCAACCTCGCCATCGGCATCACGGCGGGACGGATGATGAGCGTGCAGACATTCGAGCCGACAGGACCGGAAAGCTTCACCCTGCGCTATCGTCTGTGTCTTGCCAACGCCAGGGAGGGGGCCAGCAAGGCAGCACTCGCTGCCGTGACCAGCCATCTGGCGGCCTTGAATGAAAAGCTGCTGTCGGAGGATCAGGCCGTCTGCGCGGCTGTGGGTGCTGGCCTGCGCCATGTTGAAGGGGCAGCCCTGCTGGGCGCGAACGAGGATCGTATCCGTCATTTCCATGCCACGATCCAGACCCTATCTAGGGTGGATTAAACGCCATTCGGACTTTGAGATGACCCTTCGTGATGACCCGGCCCTGATGGCCGCCGCCGACCTGCTGCGGATTGAGGCCAAGGCCGTGCTGGCCCAGTTGGACAGCCTGGATGCCGATTTCCTGGCGACTGTCAGCCATATCGCCGGCGGGGCTGGCAATACGCTGGTGGCTGGGGTCGGCAAATCCGGCCTGATCGCGCGGCTCCTGTCGTCCAAACTGGCGTCGGTAGGGGCACAGGCCTTCTACTATTCGGCGCTCGACGCCCTGCATGGCGAACTGGGCGCCCTGCGCGAAGGCGACCTTGTCATCCTTCTGTCCAACAGCGGCCAGACCCAGGAACTGATCGACCTTGCCAAGGTGGCGGCCCGGCGCGGGGTGAAGGTGGCGGCCATGGTGTCGCGTGTACCCTCGGGCCTGTCGCGGATCGCGGACTGGACCCTGCGCTGCCATGTGGAGCGGGAAGCCACGGAGACCAAGCTGCCGACCGCCAGCACCACGGCCATGCTGGCCCTGGGTGACGCGCTGGTGGTGGCGGTGGCCAAGCGACGCGGCTTCACCATTGCGGATTATGGCGACAATCATCCCGGCGGCACGCTGGGCATCGTGCTGGCCGGCAAGGTCCGCGACCTGATGGTGACGGCCCCCGACCGGGTGGCCCTGGTCCCCGCCGGGCAGCCGATCTTTGAGACCCTGCTGGCCATGACCCGTTTCCCCAACGGCGCCGCCCTGGTGGTGGATGACGGCGGTAAGCTGGCCGGTATCGTAACCGAGGGCGATATCCGCCGTGGCCTGGCCGACCATGGCAAGGCTTTCCTGGAGCGCGACACGGCAGCCTGCATGACATCCCCTGTGCGCCGCACCTGCGGCCCAGACGCCACCGCGCTGGAGGCACTGGAAATCATGGAGACGCCGCACCAGATCAATGTGCTGCCGGTGGTGGATGCCGACGGTTCGGTCCTGGGCCTGCTGCGCCTGCACGACATCGCAGGCCTGGAGGTTGAGAAATCGCTGGGTTGACCGACGGATTTCTGCCTAATGTCGTACAAGGATATGTTGTGGAAACAAGAAGGGCCGTCCGGTGAAGGAGATGCGCACCCTGGGCTTCACTGAACGTGAAGCCATGCAGGCCATCGTCGATCTGATGCGCAAGCAGCGCCTCGAACTGCCCGTCGGTCAGGTCGTGGGGCTGGAATTGCATGATGAGCCGGTGTCGGCGGCACTGATCATCGAGGATGATGACGGCAAGCGTACCCATGTGCCCCGCAGCGCCGCCGAACTCGCGGCGTCGTTGGTCAATTACTGTATTGAACGCAAGATCCGCCTGCCGTCGATGTCGAACAAGTTCGTGGAGATCATTGCCGGCTCGCTGAACCTGATCATCTATCTCGACAATGTCGAAACCGCAGCCGCCAAGAAGATGACGCGGCGGGCCTAGGGCTTTATGCCCGCCAGGATTCCATCCACAACCCTTTGCTCCCAAAGGGTTAGTGACGATACCGGCCCCTTGACCCGGTCCTCTGCGGTCCCGGTCAGCAGATAGACAAAGCCCCAGCGCCCGCCCGGATCGGCCATGACGGCCCCCAGTAGGCCATAGGCATCGCCAAAATGCCCGCACAGGCGCGGGTCGTCTGCTGCCCCTGTCCAGCGGTCGCCATCCCCCGGTCCACCGCCATGGGTCGTGCATTGAATGCCCAGGCCCCATTGCCGCAGCAGGCCGCCATCGGTATCGCCATTGTTGCTGGCCGGATTATAGGTCCAGTGCGGGGTCAGCATCCGGTCAAACGCCGCCGGCGACAGAACTTGCCGCCCCGCCACTGTGCCCCGGCCCAGCAGGAAGCGCAGAAGCCGTTCCAGATCGCGCGCCGATGCTCGCATCCCGCCCTGCGGTGACAGGCTGGTCCCGTTGCGGCCCGGCACGATGCCGGGCAGGTCCACCAAGGCCTTCACGCCGAAGATGGTGGGCCGATTGTCGGGCCGCACGCCGCGATAATCATCGACCTTGGCGACCCAGGCCCCATCCGCCTGCCGGCCATAAACGGGTGCCAGCGCCTGGAATCGCGCCTCATCCAGCAGCCGCACATCATAGGCGGCCCGCATGCCCAGCGGGGCCAGCACGCGGCTGGTCACCACGGCGTCGAACCGCTGCCCCGTCAGCCGTTCGATCAGGGTGGCCATGACGCCATAGTTCAGGTTGGTATAGGTGAAGCGGCTGCCCGGCACCTCATCCGCCCAGCGCCGCCCCTCCGGATCAAAGGCGCCATCGGCCCGGACCAGTTCCTCCAAACTATAGGGCGGGGGCAGGCCATAGATATCGGCATCGCGTAGGGAGGATGTGTGGGAAAGCAGCATCCGCGCCGTGATGGGGCGGTCAGGATGACGCGGATTGCGGAAGGCAAAGCCCAGCAGCGGTGACAGATCGGCATCCAGGTCCAGCCGCCCCGCATCGGCCAATTGCAGCACGGCGATGCCCACCGGCAGCTTGGAGATCGAGGCCACCCGGACAGGCGTGTCAAGCGTCAGCACGCGTTCGCGCGCCGGGTCCATGACAGCACGGCCCGCCGCATCGGCGAAGACCGTCTTTCCATCCTTGACCACGATGACGGCCACCCCGCTGACCTGCGCGTCGGCCCCTGTGGTCAGGCCCTCCATGGCGTGGCGTAGCCCCTGCCACTCCCCCGCCAGAACAGCCGGTACGGTCCATATCAGACACAGCAGCAATGCCCCGATCCGCCCCACCATGCGCCCCGCTTCCTCTTCGACCTCCGGCGATGCTACCATACAGGTATCGCTACCCATCCGGCATCAGGCATGACCCGTTTTCCCGACCGATTCCAGCCCGGCCAGCGGCCTTTCCTGATTGCGGAGATGTCGGGCAACCATAATGGCGATATCGACCGCGCCCGTCGTCTGATCGATGCGGCGCGCGATGCCGGGGCCGATGCCGTCAAAATCCAGACCTATACCGCCGACACCATCACCATGGATGTCGACCGGCCGGAATTCCGGCTGGAGGGCGGGCTGTGGGCCGGTAAAACCCTGTATGAGCTGTATCAGGAGGCGCACACCCCCTGGGAATGGCACGCGGCCCTGTTCGCCCATGCGCGTGACGCCGGCATCGCCCTGTTCAGCAGCCCGTTCGACCCGACCGCCATTGATCTGCTGGAAAGCCTGGATACGCCCGCCTACAAGATCGCCAGTTTCGAACTGATCGACCTGCCGCTGATCGCCAAGGCGGCCGCGACGGGCAAGCCGCTGATCATGTCCACGGGCATGGCCTCGCTGGGCGAAATAGCCGAGGCCGTGGCCGCCGCGCGGGAGGCCGGCAACGACAATATCGCCCTGCTACATTGTGTATCGGGCTATCCCACGCCGGTGGAGGATTGCGACCTGCGGACTATCCCGCACATGGCGCAGGCCTTTGGCCTGCCCGTCGGCCTGTCGGATCATACGATGGGTGTGGCGGTCCCGGTGGCGGCGGTGGCGCTGGGCGCCGTCATCATCGAAAAGCACTTCACGCTGGCCCGCGCCGATGGCGGCCCTGACTGCGCCTTCTCCCTGGAACCGGCGGAGTTCAAGGCGATGGCGGAGGCTTGCCGCGTGGCCCATGCCGCCCTGGGCGAGATTTCCTACGCCCTTAAGCCGTCGGAGGCGGGGGGGCGGACCTTCCGCCGCTCCCTCTATGTCAACCGCGACGTGCCAGCGGGCACGGTGCTGACCGACGCCGATGTGCGGTCTATCCGCCCCGGCCTGGGCCTGGCGCCCAAGCATCTGCCCGATGTCCTGGGCCGCACCGCTGCCCGTGATCTGAAGCGGGGGGAGCCCGTGGACTGGACCATGCTGGGCAAGGCCCCCTGATGGCTCCCCGGATCATCGGCATCATCCAGGCCCGCATGGGGTCCACCCGGCTGCCCGGTAAGGTGATGATGCCGGTGGCCGGACAAAGCCTGATCGCCCATCAAATCAACCGCCTGCGCCGGTCCCGCCACCTGACGGGCCTGTGTGTGGCGACCACCGACCTGGCCCAGGACGACGCGCTGGCCGCGCATGTGGAGGCGCTGGGCGTGCCGGTCTTCCGGGGCAGCGAAAGCGATGTACTGGATCGTTTCTACCGGGCAGCCCTTGCCCATCAGGCCGATATCGCCGTGCGCTTTACCGGCGACTGTCCCCTGATCGACCCAGCCCTGGTCGATGCGCTGATCAACCTTTACCAACGCGCTGAGCCGCCACTGGCCTATGCCGCCATCGATGTGGCCCGCTACCCGCGCGGGCTGGACGCGGAAATTGTGGGGATGGCGGACCTGCGCGCCGCCTGGGAAGAGGCGCGGGAGGATTTTGAGCGCGAGCATGTAATGCCCTTCCTCTGGCGCCGACCCCATCGGTTTCGGCTGGACTGGCTGTCCGATCCAGCACTGGAGGCGCCCTGGCGCTGGTGTGTGGATACCGAACTGGATTTCATCCTGGTACGGCACTTGCTGGAAACGCTTTTGCCCGTTAAGCCAGCGTTCGGCTGGCGCGACGCGGATGATGCCATGCGTGCCCATCCGGACTGGGCGCTGATCAACCGGGATGTGGTCCAGAAGACCCTTCCCCCGACCTGATGTGAGGAGTGTGTCATGACGCGCGCTGAATTCCTGGCCGCCCTGGAAGAGATGCTGGAAGCCGATGACGGCAGCCTGTCGCCCGACACGGGCCTGGACAGCCTGGATAGCTGGGACAGCCTGGCCGTCATCAGCTTCATCGCCCTGGTGGATGAGCATTTCGATCATGTCGTGGCTGGCGAGGATCTGGCCAAGGCCAAGACCATCGGCGATCTGCTGGCCCTGACCGGCGCCGACCTCGCCTGAGGCCATGTCGGCCCTGCCCCGCCCCGCCCTTCCCATCGGCCGCACACGGCGACAGGTGATCCAGATCGGTGGCCGCCCGGCCGCCTGGATCAATGGCGGTCGGCTGGGCATTGGCGACGGGGACCGGCGCCCCCTGGTCCTGCTGCATGGGCTGGCTGGTGATGCGCTCACCTGGCAGTTCAACCTGACCGTATTGGGCGCCGACCGCACTGTCCTGGCGCCCGACCTGCCGGGCCATGGCTCCAGCACGTTGGACGTCGGGCGGGGCCATGTCGATGATCTGGCCCGCTGGGTAGGTGACCTGATTGACACCTGGGGCCTGACCCAGGTTGATCTCGTGGGCCATTCGCTGGGCGCCCGCGTCGCCCTGTCCTTGGCCCATCAGCAGCCGGCAAAGGTAGCGCGGGCGACCCTGATCGCCTGTGCAGGCCTGGGCAGTGACCTGGACCATCAGTTCCTGGACCGGCTGGCCGATGCGTCCGACCTGGACCAGTCGCGGCTGGCGGCGGCCCGGCTGTTCGCAGAGCCGGGACCGCTGGTGGAGCCGATGGCCCGCGCCCTGACACTGCGGCAGTCCGTGCCGGAGAACCGGGCCGCCATCAAGGCCCTGCTGGATGCCAACCGCGCCGATTTGTCGGAACGGCTGGTGGCACAAGACTGGGCGCCATCGGTGCCGGTACAGCTCATCTGGGGGGCGGAGGACAAGATCGTGCCGCCGCCGGCATCCGAGTCGATCCCGCCCGGCATTCCCTTCCATCTTCTACCCGGCGCCGGCCACATGCCGCATGTGGAAGCCGCCAGCCGCGTCAACGCCCTGATCGGGAGCTTCCATTGACCGACGCCCAGACCTTGCTGGACCTGATCGCCCGCGAAGCTGCCCGTATCCTGGCCGAAAAAGGCGAAGCGACAGCAGCGCCGGTGACCGCCGATACCGCCTTCCTGGATGGCCCGCTGCCCTTTGACAGCTTGGACCTCGCCACCCTGATCGTGGCGCTGGAGGGGCTGACGGGCAAGGACCCGTTCCGTCAGGGGTTCCGCCAGTTCACGACAGCGGGGGAGTTGGCAGCCCTCTACGCAGCCGCGTAATCCCATGCCCGGTATCTGGCAATGGATCGGCATTGGCGTCCTGCTTTACCTGCTGCTGCTGGCCCGCAGCGCCTGGAAACAGGGGGAGTTCAAGCAGTTCCTGTGGGGTATGGTGATCGTCGCCGGCCTGATTGGCTTTGTCGGCGGGGTCATCTGGGCCTGGATCACCGTGGCCAGCGGCTGAAACCCTTGGAATGCCGTCCCGCCCTGCCGCATGATGGCGCCATGAATGACGACCTGCCCCCACCCTGGGTCAACCCCGCCTTCCGCCTGATCACCGGCGGTCGGACCTGGACATGGCCCGACCTGTCGGCCCTGTCCGGCGGCCTGCCGGATGGCCCGCTGTCGGCGGACGGGCATGACCTTCCCCAGTTGGTCGCCACATTGCTGGCGGGATGGAACCGGCAGGTGCCCGTGGCGCTGCTGCGCGGCGGGTTGCCGGCCCCGGATGGGGGTGGCGAACAAGGAAGGCTGCTGCTGCTGGAAACATCGGGCACGACGGGTACGCCCAAGCGCCTTGCCCGCCGGTTCGAGGATGTTTTGTGCGGCATCACCGGGCCAAGGCAGGGCCAGGGTGGCTGTTGGCTGCTGACCTATGATGCCTGCGGCTTTGCCGGATTGCAGGTGCTGCTGACCGCCATGGCCGGCGGCGGCACCTTGCTGGCGGATCCACAGGCGGATGCGGCAGGTCTGGTCCGCCTGGCCGTTGCCGGCGGGGCCAGCCATATCAGCGCCACGCCCAGCTTCTGGCGTGTGCTGCTGTTGTCGGGGGCCGCCCCGCCCCTGAGGCGTATCACGCTGGGGGGAGAGGCGGTGGATCAGCCGCTGCTGGACGCGCTGGCCCTGCGCTTCCCCACCGTGCCCATCCGCTGCATCTATGCCTCCACGGAACTGGGGCGCATGGTCACGGTCGCCGATACTCGGGAGGGGTTTCCCGCCATCTGGCTGTCGCAGCCGCCCGGAAGCATATCATTCCGTATTCGCAATGATATGCTTGAGGCGAAGGCAGACGGCCTGTGGCAGGAGACGGGCGATCTGGTCGAAATCGTTGGAGACCGGGTTCTATTCCGGGGCCGGAATGATTTTGTCATCAATGTCGGTGGCGCTAAGGTCAACCCCGCCCTGGCGGAACAGCGCCTGCTGGCCCTGGCCGGCGTGATCGATGCCAGCGTCTATGGCATCACCAGCCCAATCACCGGCGCTTTGCTGGCCGCTGATATCCTCGCCCCGTCCTGGCACGCGGACGAGGACTGGCGCGCCCGTGTGACCGGGGCCGTGGCCGATCTGCCGCCCCAGGCCCGACCGCGCCGTCTGCGCCTTGTTGAAAACATTCCCCTGTCAGCCGCCGGCAAAAAACGCCGCATCGCGGAGGAAGCATGACCCGTACCGTCATTGTCACCGGCGGCAGCCGGGGCCTGGGCCTGGCGACCAGCAAAGCCCTGCTGGAGGCCGGATACAGTGTGGCCACCTGCAGCCGCAGCGTCGGCGGTACCCTGCCAGCCCTGCTGGCGGCCCATCCCGACCGGCTGTTCTGGCAACAAGCGGAAATCGGTGATCCCGATTCGACACAGTCCTTCATCGACGCCACGGTGCAGCGGTTTGGCGCGCCCTGGGGCCTTATCAACAATGCCGGCATCGCACGGGAGGGCATTCTGGCCACCCTGCCCCTGGTGGAGGTGGACAGCCTGATCCAAACCAACCTGACGGGGGCGATACAGGTAGCGCGCGCGGTCCTGCGCCACATGCTGTCACGCCCCGGCGGGGGCCGGATCATCAATATCTCCTCGATCATCGGACAGCGCGGCTATACCGGTCTTGCCGCCTATGCCGCCACCAAGGCCGGGCTGGACGGGCTGACCCGTGCCCTGGCGCGGGAGGTCGGGCGGCGACAGATTACCGTGAACAGCGTCGCGCCTGGCTATCTGGACACGGAAATGTCAGGCACCTTGTCGGCGGGCCAGCGCGATCAGATCGTGCGGCGCACGCCCATGGGCCGGCTGGGTACCGCCGACGATGTGACGCCCGCCATCCTGTTCCTGCTGGGCGATGGCGCGCGCTATATTACCGGCCAGACCCTGACCATTGATGGCGGTATCACCTGCTGAGCGGAAGGTAAGGCGTATGGCCCAGGCCCGCATCAATGGCATCGCGCTTCGCGGCATCGTCTCCGCCCTGCCAACCGGGGTGGAGGATGTGTCGCATCTGGCCGCCCGCTTTGGCGCCGATCAGGCGGAACGTATCGCGGTCGCTACCGGTATCCGCCGCCGCCACATCGCTGCCGCGGGCCAATGCATGTCGGATCTGGCGCTGCCGGCGGCCCGTGACTTGATGGACGGGCTGAGCTGGTGCGGCGACTCGGTTGATCTGCTGATCTGCGTGACCCAGACGCCGGACCATCCGCTGCCAGCCAACGCCTGCCTGCTGCAGCAGCGCTTGGGGCTGGGCAAGCAATGTGCAGCCTTCGATGTCGGCCTGGGCTGTTCTGGCTATGTCTATGGGCTGTGGCTGGCAGCGTCGCTGTTGGCCGGGATGGGCCGGGGTCGGGCGCTGCTGGTGGCAGGCGACACAACCAGCCGGACCATGGACCCCGCCGACCGATCAGTCGCCCCCTTGTTTGGTGACGCCGCAACGGTGACAGCCCTGGAATGGGATGAAGATGCCGGTTGTCTGACCGTGGACACGGGCACCGATGGCGCCGGCGCACCTTATCTGATCCAGCCGGGCGGCGGCACGCGGCAACCGGACGGCCCCCTGCTGTTCATGGACGGTACGCAGGTCTTCGCCTTCACGCTGCGGGAGGTCCCGAAAGCCATCGCGGCGACGTTGGCCCTGGCCAGCACCGATATTGCCAGTATCGACCATGTCGTGCTGCATCAGGCCAATGAGATGATGCTGCGCCGGCTTGGCGCCAAAATCGGCGCGCGGGAGGACCAGCTGGTTCTGGCACTGGCAGAGCGCGGCAATACCAGCTCCGCGACCATTCCACTGGCCATCACCGACACGCTGGCCGGTCAGCTCTTGCAAGAAAGCCAGACCCTGCTGCTGTGCGGGTTCGGGGTCGGCTGGTCCTGGGGCACAGCGGTCTGGGACACGGGTCCGACGCGGGTTTGCCGGACCATCCTGGTGGACCAGACAGGGGCTGTCATTCAGGCTGGTTGACGGCTGGGCGGCGGCGAACCTTGGTCACCACCACCGGCGCCTTGGCCTGCCGTTCCGATGCATCGCCGGCACCGGAACCGGACGCGGTCTCCGCCGGGAAAAGCTTCCGGCAGATTTTCAGGGCGCGGTAGTAGTTTCCGGACTGCACAAGCGTCTGCACATCGTCGAACAGCGCCGATTCGGCCGGCTGCGCAAGGCGGGCCTCTTCCAGGATGATGCCGAACTTGACCAGGTTCAGCTCCGCATCCTCAGGGAAGATGTAGATCAACTGGATGATGAAATAGAGCTTCTTCTCGATCGTG
>CALRNG020000006.1:0-20723 GCA_943369495.1 Rhizobium sp. Q54 | reverse complement strand
TCAAGATGCTGGGCACCAATGGCGGCGGCTTCTTCAACGCCAATTCCGCCCATCCGTTCGAAAACCCGACGGCCCTGTCCAACTTTGTGCAGATGCTGCTGATCTTCGCCATCGGGGCCGGCCTGACCAACCTGTTCGGGCGGATGGTGGGGGATGAGCGTCAGGGCTGGTCTCTGCTGGGCGCCATGGGCGTGCTGTTCATCGCGGGCGTGGCCCTGGCTTACTGGGCCGAAGCTGGCGGCAATCCGCTGCTGGCCGGGTTCCATGTCGATCAGGCGCTGGGCAATATGGAGGGCAAGGAGGTGCGGTTCGGCACCGCCATGTCGGCCCTGTTCGCCACCATCACCACCGCCGCCTCCTGTGGGGCCGTCAATGCCATGCATGACAGTTTCACGGCCTTGGGCGGCATGGTGCCGATGATCAACATGGTGCTGGGTGAGATCATTGTGGGCGGTGTCGGGGCCGGGCTTTACGGCATGCTGCTGATGGCCATCATCACCCTGTTCGTGGCCGGCCTCATGGTGGGGCGGTCGCCCGAGTATGTCGGCAAGAAGCTGGAGGCGCGGGAAATCAAGCTGACCGTGCTGTCGATCTTGGCCATGCCGGCTATGATCCTGGTCTTCACCGCCATCGCCCTGGTCCTGCCCGCCGGATTGTCGGGCATTCAGGATGCCGGGCCGCATGGCTTCTCCGAGGTGTTTTACGCCTACACCTCAGCGGCGGCAAATAATGGCAGCGCCTTTGCCGGCCTGACGGCGACCAACAGCTGGTACACGATCACGCTGGGCATCGCCATGTTCGTGGGCCGGTTCTTCATCATCGTGCCCATGCTGGCCATTGCCGGATCGCTGGCCGCCAAGAAGGCCGCACCGCCCTCGGCGGGCACCTTTCCCACCACGGGCGGTCTGTTCGTCGGCCTTCTGGTCGCCGTCATCCTGATCGTGGGCGGCCTGACCTATTTCCCCGCTTTGTCGCTGGGTCCTGTGGTCGAGCATCTGATGCTCACCAATGCTGTGACGCCCTGAGCGGCTGTCAAGCCGCTCCGGCGGCGACTACCGCCGCGCCGCGCATGCGGCGTGAAGCCCAAGCTGCGGATGCAGCGCCGGCGACTGAGGAATTGAAAGCGAGAGCATCATCATGCGACATCAAGATATGGCGACGGGCCAGGGCAATAAGCGTCTGGCGGCCACGTCCTTCCTGGACCCCGGCATTCTGTGGCCGGCGGTCCGGGCCTCTTATGCCAAGCTGAACCCCGCTCTGCTGATCCGCAATCCGGTCATCTTCCTGGTGGCCGTCGTGGCGGTGCTGGCCAGTGTGCTGCTGCTGCGCGATCTTGTCAGCGGCAGCGGGCAGACCGGCTTCTCGGTGCAGATCGTACTGTGGCTGTGGTTCACGGTGCTGTTCGCCAACTTTGCCGAAGCGGTGGCGGAGGGGCGCGGCAAGGCGCAGGCGGCCAGCCTGCGCCGGGCCCGCACCGAAACCGTGGCCTGTAAACTGCCCGGCCCCGATCCCGACGCCGATACGCTGACGGTTCCCGCCGCCAGCCTGGTCATCGGCGACCATGTGCTGGTGGCGGCGGGCGACCTGATCCCAGGCGACGGGGAGGTGGTGGACGGCATCGCCACCGTCGATGAAAGCGCCATCACGGGCGAAAGCGCGCCGGTGATCCGCGAAAGCGGCGGCGACCGGTCCGCCGTGACGGGCGGCACCCGCGTCCTGTCGGACCGGATCGTGGTGCGGATCACGGCGGCCCAGGGTTCCACCTTCCTGGACCGGATGATCGCCCTGGTCGAAGGGGCGGAGCGGCAGAAGACGCCGAACGAGATCGCGCTGAACCTGCTGCTGGTCGGCCTGTCGCTGATCTTCCTGCTGGTGGTGGCCACCATTCCGGGCATGGCCGCCTATGCCGGCGGGTCGGTGCCGGTCATCGTGCTGGTGGCGCTGTTCGTCACCCTGATCCCCACCACCATCGGTGCCTTGCTGTCGGCCATCGGTATTGCCGGCATGGACCGGCTGGTGCGGTTCAACGTGTTGGCCACGTCGGGCCGGGCCGTGGAGGCGGCAGGCGATGTCGACACGCTGCTGCTGGACAAGACGGGGACCATCACGCTGGGCAACCGCCACGCCACCGAATTCCTGCCCCTGTCAGGGGTGACGGAGCGGGACCTGGCCGCAGCGGCGCAATTGTCCAGCCTGTCGGACGAAACGCCGGAGGGGCGGTCCATCGTCGTCCTGGCCAAGGACCGTCACGGTCTTCGCCAGACGGAGGTGACGGGCCAGCAGACGCGGTTCGTGCCGTTCGCGGCCCAGACGCGGATGAGCGGCGTCGATATTGACGGTGTGCAGATCCGCAAGGGCGCTGTGGACGCCGTTCTGCGCCATGTCGCAGCATTGCGCGGGACGGGGTCGGTGAAGATGCCGGAACTGGACGCGCTGGCCGAACGTATCGCCAAGGCCGGTGGCACGCCGCTGGCGGTCGCGCGCGGTGACCGGGTGCTGGGCATCGTGCATCTGAAGGACATCATTAAGGGCGGCATCCGCGACCGGTTCGCCGAACTGCGCCGCATGGGCATCCGGACCGTGATGATCACCGGCGACAATCCTCTGACGGCGGCGGCCATCGCAGCGGAGGCCGGCGTTGATGATTTCCTGGCCCAGGCCACGCCGGAGGATAAGTTGAACCTGATTCGCCGCGAACAGGCCGATGGCCGTTTGGTCGCCATGTGCGGTGACGGCACCAATGACGCCCCGGCCCTGGCCCAGGCCGATGTCGGCGTCGCCATGAATACCGGCACCCAGGCGGCGCGCGAGGCTGGCAATATGGTGGATCTGGACAGCGATCCGACCAAGCTGATCGAGATTGTGTCCATCGGCAAACAGCTGCTGATGACGCGCGGCAGTCTGACCACCTTCTCCATCGCCAATGATGTCGCGAAATATTTCGCCATCATCCCGGCCATGTTCGCGGGGCTTTACCCGACCCTGGGCGCCTTGAACGTCATGGGGCTGGCGACACCGCAATCGGCGATCCTGTCGGCCATCATCTTCAACGCGCTGATCATCATCGCCTTGATCCCGCTGGCCCTGAAGGGTGTCGCCTACCGCCCGCGCCCGGCGGCGTCGCAGCTGTCGCGCAATCTGCTGATCTATGGGTTGGGCGGGCTGCTGGTGCCGTTTGTCGGCATCAAGCTGATCGATATGGGCGTTACGGCCCTTGGCCTGGCGTAGGCCCAACCCGGCTTGATCGTAACCGATCAAGCCGGGTTGTGTGTTCCCTCAAGCGCCGGGCGGCGGCGTCCGCCGCCTTGGCTTACCCGCCCACGAGGGCGCGGGCCGCCGGTCGGCGGCCTTCGATCCGCCAAGGATCAAATCCTCGGCGGATCGACCTTAAGGAGTTCTCATCATGCTGAAACAATTGCGTCCGGCCCTGGTGCTGCTGGTGCTGTTCACCCTGGTCTGCGGGGTTGGGTATCCGCTTCTGGTCACCGGTGCGGGCCAGGCCATGTTCCCGCAGCAGGCTGAAGGCAGCCTGATCCGCCGGCCCGACGGGTCGGTCCTGGGGTCGGACCTGATCGGTCAGGTCTTTACGGGCGAGCGCTATTTCCATCCCCGCCCCTCGGCGGCGGGGGCCGGGTATGACGCCGCTGCCTCCAGCGGGTCCAACCTCGGTCCCACCTCTGCCGCCCTGTCGGAACGGGTGAAGGCGGACGCCGCCCGCCTGGGCGCCTCTGCCAATGCACCCGTGCCCGGCGATCTGGTGACGGCGTCGGGCAGCGGGCTGGACCCGCATATCAGCCCGGAGGCCGCGCGTTTCCAGGTGGCCCGTGTGGCGGCGGCGCGCGGTCTTGATCCCGCCCGCCTGCAGGCCCTGGTGGATCAGCAGACGGAAGGACGCCTGCTGGGCCTGATCGGGGAACCGCGCGTCAATGTCCTGCGCCTTAACCTGGCGCTGGATGCCATGGCGCCGTGATGGCTATCGGGGCGGCGGATGATTGATGCCGTCGCCCCGGTAACCTTTGGTAGACCCAAGGCGGATCTGACGGGGAGAGTATATCAATATTCAAAATATGGCCTATGCAATGTTAACGAGTAAATCATTTGCCGGTCATAGGACCTGCTATTAGTCTCTCCGCATCCTTGGCACGCATGCGGCGTCCAACCCGGCCCGCCACATGCCCACCAGCCAGAACGGAGGGGATGGGAATGAGCGATATCCTGGATATAGCGATTGTCGGTGGCGGCGTGACCGGCACCTATTGCGCCTGGCGCCTGACGGGTGATCAAGGGATCACGGGCGCCAAGGTGGCGATGTTCGAATATAGCGACCGTATCGGCGGTCGGCTTTACACCAAGACCATTCCCGGCATGCCCAACATCGCCGCCGAACTGGGCGGCATGCGCTATATCCCGCCCAGCGAGGAGGATGACGCCTCCAACCAGCCGATGGTCAGCAACCTGATCGACGCGCTGGGCCTGCCCTCGCATGTCTTCCTGATGGGCAATCCCAAGCCGGGTCCCGACGGGCAGCCCATCGGGGAGAAGGACAACATCTTCTTCCTGCGCGGCAAGCACCTGAAGATGAAGGAACAGTCCGACCCGGACAAGGTGCCCTACAACCTGTCCTGGAACGAACGCGGCAAGAGCGTGAATGACCTGCAGGTCTTCGCCTTCGATCTGCTGGTGCCGAAGAACCGGCGCAACTCGCTGGATGCGCTGATGGACACCACCGTGTTCGGCCATCCGCTCTACACCTACGGTTTCTGGAACCTGATGAGCCAGACCCTGTCGTCGGAAGCCTATCAGTTCATGAAGGATGCCGGCGGCTATGACGCCAATGTCGCCAACGCCAATGCCGTGGCCCAGTTGCCGGCCACCGAGTATGCCAATACCAGCGGGTTCAAGGCCATCACGGGCGGCTATCAGCGCCTGCCCCTGACGCTGGCGGAAAAGGCGGCGGCCCAGGGCGCCGATATCCGCATGAACAGCCGCATTTCCCGCATCGAACGTGACCAGGACGGCGTCTACCTGCTGACCGTCGTGGAGACGGAAACCCAGCTGGTCTATGCCGACCTGGGCGGCCTGCGGGAGGTGACGCGCGACAAGGAGGGGGTGGAGCCCAGCATTGTGAAGGCCAAGGACATCATCCTGGCCCTGCCGCGACGGTCGCTGGAACTGATCGAATGGGTGGAATGGAAACAGCCCGACGTGAAGGCCATGGTCGATTCGGTGCTGATCCAGGACGCGTTCAAGCTGCTGCTGGCCTATGATTATCCCTGGTGGGAGGCGCAGGGCCTGGTGGCCGGCCGTTCCATCACCGATCTGCCCGTGCGCCAGATCTATTATTTCGGGACGGAGGAGGATCAGCCGCATGGGGAGAAGGGCAATACCCGCTCCCTGCTGATGGCGTCTTACAATGACATCACCACCGTCCCCTTCTGGAAGGGTCTGGAAAAGGGTGCGCCCTTCCTGGGCCGCCTGCCCGAAGGGGTGAAGGGTGTCGCCAAGGAGAAGTCCGGATCGGGCGAGGAGGGCACGCCCGTGCCGCTGGCCGAATGCATCGCCACCGACGCCATGGTGGCCAGCGCGCATTCACAGATCCTGGCCGTCCACGGTCTGGTCGATGTCGATAAGCCCTATTCCGCCATCTATCACGACTGGTCCGGCGACCCGTATGGCGGCGGCTGGCACGAATGGAAGGCGGGTTTCCGCTACGACAAGCTGATGCCCGCCATCCGCCAGCCCGTGCTGAAGGATCGCGTCTTCATCTGTGGTGAGGCCTATTCCAACAATCAGGGCTGGGTCGAGGGCTGCCTGCAGACCGCCGAACATGTGCTGCTGGAGAAGTTCGACCTGCCCTGGCCCGCCTATCTGGCGCACCTGAAGGACCAGAAGGCCGCCGTCCTGGGGCCGTAAGCCGTCGCGCGTGACAGGGGCGCCCGGTTGCACGGGCGCCCCGCCATGAACCGATCCATCCGCATTGCTTGCCCACGGGAGATGGCGCCCATGTCTGCACTTCCCACTGAATTCACCGTTTCCGACTATCTGATCCAGCGCCTGCATGAGGCAGGGCTGCGCGATGTCTTCACAGTGCCGGGCGATTATGTCGCCCGCTGGTTTGACTATATCGACGACAAGGCCCGCAATGTGGGGTCACAGCTGAACCGCCTGGGCTGCCGGTCGGAGCTGGAGGCGGGCTATGCCGCCGATGCCTATGGCCGTATCAACGGTATTTCCTGTGCCGCCGTCACCTATGGTGTCGGCGCCTTCTCCCTGATCAATCCCGTGGCCGGGTCTTATGTGGAGCGCGTGCCGACGGTCGCCATTTCCGGCAGCCCCGGCACCAGCGCGACCGACCGGCCCTTTGCCCGCACCTACAAGATCCTGCTGCATCATGCGACGGGCAATTACGGGGCCGACCGCGACGCCTATGAGGACATCACGGCGGAAGCCATCATCATCAGCGACGCCGCCGAGGCGCCGGCCATGATCGACGGCGCCCTTGGGGCTGCCCTGTCGGAAAAACGCCCCGTCTATATCGAAATCTGGCGGCAATTGTGGGATGCCCCCTGCGCCAAGCCGGAAAAACCTCTGGTCATTCCAGCCCTGCCCATCGATCAGGATGCCGTGGATGCCGCCGCCGCCCATGTGGCCAGCCTGATCAAGGCCGCCGCCACGCCCCTGTTCTGGGGTGGGATTGAGGTGCAGCGCTATGGTCTGCAAAGTGCCTTTGCGGGTCTGGTGGATCAGACGGGCATCCCCTATGTCACCAGCTTGCTGGCCAAAAGCGTGCTGGCCGAAACCCATCCGGGCTTCATCGGCACCTATACGGGGCCGTCATCGGACTATTCCACCTATAACACCGTCGATCTGTCCGATCTGGTGGTGGTCACGGGCGACCTGCTGACCGATGATTATGAAGGCTTCGTGGGCAAGGATTTCCGCCAGATGGTGGTGGCCTATGACAGCACGGTGCGGGTTGGCGAGGCCTATTATTTCCAGGTACCGCTGACAGCCTTCATCGAGGCCCTGTCCATCGCGCTGAAGGATGCGGGCAAGCGCGACCCCTGGGCCGTGAAGGGTCCCGCCGTCATCGACCCGGATTTCAAGCCCTTCCCGCCGGATGTCATCACCTATGCCCGCTTCTTTCAGCGCATGCTGACCTGGGTCGAGGCCGACATGACCCTGGTGCCCGATGAAAGCAGCAGCATGTATGTCAGCTGCAACATTCCCGTGAACCGGGCCAATGGCTTTGTGTCAGAGGCGGCCTGGGGCAGCATCGGTTACGCCTCGGCGGCGGCGCTGGGCCTGTCGGTGGCGGCCCCCGACGCGCGGCCCGTGGTCTTTGCCGGCGATGGCGGGTTCCAGATGGTGGCGCAGACGGTCAGCACCATGGCCGTCTATAAGCGCAATCCCATCATCTTCGTGATGGCCAACACCATCTACGGCATCGAACAGGCCCTGACCAACGCCGATGCCTATACCGAGGGCCAGCCCTTCAATCCGTTCAACGTCATCCCCTCCTGGGACTATGCCGCGCTCGCGGTGGCGCTGGGGGCCAAGGGCGTGGCAGTGACGACCCTGACGGAGCTGGAGAGCGCGCTTGCCACGGTGAAGGCGGATACGGGTGCCGTCTGGCTGGTGCAGGTCAACCTGCCCAAGGATGACATCCCGCAGGAAATCCTGCGCCTGGCCAGCAATACCGGCCCGACGCCGCCGTAAGGTGTATGGGGGCGGGTGTCACCACCCGCCCCCACTTCTTACACAAACAGCATCTGGTCACCGGGCCGTACCTGGCCCAGCAGGGTGACCATGCCCGTCGTCTCCACCTTCAAATCGGGGCGCAGCACCGGGTCGCGGATGCCCAGCGCCCGCCAGCCCATCTCACAGGCCAGGAACCCCACGCCCAGCTCGGCACAGGCGGTCAGCAGTTCGTCGAACGTGCCCACCCCGCGCAGGGCCAGCGTGTCGTCGCGCGCCTCCGGGCTGGTACCATCGTCGGAGAAATCGAGGCGTTTCCACCCCTCCCGCGCCATCAGGGCCGGCAGGGCGCGGCCTGTGAAGAACAGGGTCACGGGCCGCCCCGTGGCCACGGCGGCAGCGGCCGTGACCAGGGCGTAATGCACACGGTCATAGCCGCCGGACTGGACCACCAGCACCAGACCCCATTTTCCGTCGGACATGCAAAGGCTCCCCGGCGTCGTTTCACTGATGGTGGGAAAGGTCGATATAGGTCGGGTGGGTGCCGCAGACGGGACACTCCGGGTCGCGGCGGATTTTCACGGTCCGGAAGCCCGTTTCCAGCGCTGAATACATCAGCAGCCGGCCCGACAGGCTGTCACCGATGCCCAGCAGTTCCTTCAACACCTCAACGGCCTGAAGGCTTCCCATTGTTCCCGCCAATGCACCCAGCACCCCACCTTCCGAACAGGACGGGATCATGCCGGGCGGCGGCGGTTCGCGGAAAATACAGCGGTAGCAGGGGTGCGGGTCACCGCAATGTGCCTTGAAGGTAGATAGCTGCCCGTCAAAGCGCAGCATGGCGGCACTGACCAGCGTCTTGCCCGCCAGATAACAGGCATCGTTCAACAGGAAGCGGGTGGCGAAATTGTCGGTGCCATCTGCCACAACATCATAGCCGGCGATGATATCCAGCACATTGGACCGGCTCAGGCGGGTCCGGTGGACCTCCACCTTCACATCCGGATTGATGGCAGCGATGCGGGCGGCGGCACTCTCCACCTTGGGTACGCCGATGCCGGCAGTGTCGTGGATGACCTGACGCTGCAGGTTCGACAGGTCCACGACATCATCATCGACAATGCCGATGCGCCCCACCCCGGCGGCCGCCAGATACAGCAGCATGGGCGCCCCCAGCCCCCCGGCCCCCACGATCAGGGCGGAGGAGGATAGCAACTTCGACTGCCCCTCCCCGCCCACCTCGCGCAGCATAATGTGGCGGGCGTAGCGGTCGATCTGGCTGTCGGTGAGGTCGAGCATCAGATTTCCTCAGGCGGCGAACAGGTCGCGGACGAGAAGATACAGAGGGTGATCGGGTTGCGCCACCAATCGGATGGTCATACCCAGACAGACAACCACCAGCAGCGGCCTCACCAGTTTGGTGCCAAAGCGCAGGGCGGCATGGCTGCCGGCCCAGGCGCCGATCACCTGCGCCACCGCCATGATCAGGCCCGCTTTCCAGACGATCTGTCCGCCCAGGGCGAAGACACCCAGGCTGACGACATTGCTGGTGAAATTCAGCAATTTGGTGTTGGCCGTGGCGCGGCGCATATTCATGCCCAGCAGCGCCACACAGCCCAGCGCGAAGAAGCTGCCGGTACCCGGCCCGAAGAACCCGTCATAAAAACCGACCGCGAACCCGATGGTCAGGCTGAAGGCCGGTAGGGTCATCCGCGCCTTTGCCTCCATATCGCCCACGCGCGGGCTGAGCAGGAAATAGACGGCGATGGCGACCAGCAGGATGGGGATCACCGCCGTCATGAAGCCGGTCCCCGTCATCCGCACTACCATGGTGCCCGTGGCCGACCCGGCAAAGACGCAGGCCACCGGGAACGCCATCGCCTTCAGCTCAATCTGTCCCGCCCGCCAGAAGGTGATGGTGGCCATGGCCGTGCCGAAACTGCCCTGCAACTTGTTGGTGGCCAGTGCCGCCGCCGGCGGGATGCCCGTGGACAGCAGGGCCGGAATGGTGATCAACCCACCCCCGCCGGCAATGGCATCGATAAAGCCGGCCAGCAGCGCAGCACAGGCCAGGAAGAGCAGCAGGTCGGTGGTCAGCAGTTCGGTCAAGATCAGGCCCGCAAGCGTGGGGGAGGCACGGCACTACTGATAAGGGCTGTCGGCGGTGGGGGGAAGGGCGAAGGGTGCGTCGCTGGCCTTCCTGTGATCATCACGGATGCCCCCTGGCACTTCACATCTGCACACACACACTATGGCCCTCAGCCCCATCTCATGCTAATCAGCCCGCTTCATGCCAAGGGCGGAACAGTCACGTCGATGCATTTCCTGGAATTCGAAAAGCCGATCGCGGAGCTGGAATCCAAGATCGAGGAGCTGCGCCACCTTGCCGATGGCGGTGATCTGAACATCGCCGACGAGGTGAAGAAGCTTCAGGATAAGGTGGATAAGCTGCTGCGCGCCACCTATGCCAAACTGACCCCGGCGCAGAAGGTGCAGGTGGCCCGCCACCCGAACCGGCCCCACTGCCTTGACTATATCCAGGCGCTGATCAGTGATTTCACGCCGCTGGCCGGCGACCGGCTGTTCGGGGAGGACCGGGCCGTCATCGGTGGTCTGGGCCGGTTCCGGGGTCGTTCCGTGGTCGTGATCGGCCAGGAGAAGGGCAATGATACCGAAAGCCGTGTGAAGCATAATTTCGGCATGGCCAAGCCGGAAGGGTACCGCAAAGCCCAGCGCCTGATGGCCATGGCCGACCGTTTCAACCTGCCCGTCATCTCGCTAGTCGATACGGCCGGCGCCTTCCCCGGCGTGTCGGCGGAAGAACGCGGCCAGGCCGAAGCCATCGCCAAATCCATTGAAAGCTGCCTGCGCCTCAACGTGCCGATGATCTCCACCATCATCGGTGAGGGTGGGTCGGGCGGCGCCATCGCCATCGCTGCCGCCGACCGCGTGCTGATGCTTGAACATTCGATCTATTCGGTGATCTCGCCCGAAGGCTGCGCCTCCATCCTCTGGCGCTCCGCCGCCAATGCCGCCGATGCCGCCACAGCCCTGCGCCTGACGGCCCAGGACCTCAAGGAACTGGCCGTCATCGACCGCGTCGTGATGGAGCCCATTGGCGGCGCCCATCGCCGGCGCGAGGAAACGATCAGCGCGCTCGGCAACGCCATTGAGGATGCGCTGGAAAGCCTGCGCGGCCAGGACGGCGCCACCTTGCGCCAGAACCGCCGCCAGAAGTTCCTGGATATGGGCCAGAAGGGCCTGGGCTGACCCGCGTGATAGGGCCATCGGTCAGGGATCGACCGATGGCCTGCGCGCCGGCGGGCAGGATGGCGGCACCGCTATTCCAGCACCTTCGCCTCAAACCCGCAAAGATCACGCACGATACAGGCGGGGCATTCCGGCTTGCGCGCCTTGCAGACATAACGCCCGTGCAGGATCAGCCAATGGTGGGCGTTCAGGCGCCAGATCTTTGGCACGCGTTTCAACAGCGCCTGTTCCACGGCCTCCACATCCTTGCCCGGGGCCAGACCGGTGCGGTTGGAGACGCGGAAAATATGGGTGTCGACCGCGATGGTCGGCTCCCCAAAGGCGGTGTTCAGCACGACATTGGCCGTCTTGCGCCCGACGCCGGGTAGTTCCTCCAGGCTTTCGCGGTCGCGCGGCACCGCACCGCCATGTTTCTGCACCAGGATTTCCGACAGCTTGATGACGTTGGCGGCCTTGGTCTTGTAAAGACCAATGGTCTTCACATGGTCGCGCACGACCGCTTCACCCAGCGCCAGCATGGCGGCGGGGTTGTCGGCCTTCTCGAACAGCGCCCGGGTCGCCTTGTTCACGCCGACATCGGTCGCCTGCGCCGACAGGACGACGGCAACCAGCAGCGTATAGGGGTTGGAATATTCCAGCTCGGTCTTCGGCTCCGGATTGGCCTCTGACAGGCGGCGGAAGAATTCGTCGATGGCGGCGCGCTTCAATTGGGTCATCCGGACGGGGGCGGTGGTGCGCCTACCATAATCGCCGGGACAGCCTGTCGCAATCGCGCCACCTTGCCGGGCTGCCGTCCGCGTCCTATCGTCTTTGTCATGAATGATGCGGGCGCCCCATCACCGGGTGGCACGGTCCTGTTCCGGGCCGTGATCCATCCCCATCGCAGCCTGAGCCCGGCAGGGTTCCGATGGCTGATGTGGTGCGTCGGCGCGTTGAGCGTGGGGACCGGGCTGGCCTTTTACCTGTCCGGTGCCTGGCCCGTCATCGGCTTCATGGGCGTCGATGTCGCCTTGCTCTACTGGGCCTTCAAGGCCAGTTACCGCAGCGGCCATGCCGTGGAAAAGGTGGAACTGACCAACCGGGCGCTGACCGTGGAACGGATCGACCCGTCGAACCGGCGGCAGGTCTGGACCCTGGCGCCCGGATGGCTGCGCGTACATCTGGATGAACCGCTGCGGCCTGAAAGCCAGATCACCCTGGCCAGTCATGGCCGGTATCTGGTGGTGGGCAGCGATCTGTCCCCCGATGAACGCCGGGACTTCGCAGACGCCCTGCGCGACGCCCTGGAACGCTGGCGCGGAGGACCCTAGAGCGGTTTTCCTTTGACTGGAAAACCGCTTCGGCGGCGACTGCCGCCGCGCCGCACGTGCGGCGTGAAGCCAAGCCGCGGATGCGGCGCCGGCGCCTGAGGAATTGAAAGCTGGAGCGTGTTTCCGGTCAGCGGAAATACGCTCCAGCGCTGGCGCGGCGTCAGGTGATGGCGTCCAGCTGTTCGTCCGACAGGTAACCCGGCACGACGGTGACGGGGATGCGCAGGCTGCCTGACATCTGCCCCACGACAAAGCTGATCAACGGGCCCGGACCACCCCGTCCCGTGCCTGCGGCCAGCACCAGGATGGAGATGCTGGGTTCCTCCTGGATCAGCTTCATCAGCTGATCGCTGGCCTGACCGTCGCGGATATAAAGCATGGGCATGGAGCCGGCGATATCCACCACCTCCTTGGCCAGCCGCTGGAGCAACTGCTCCGCCTCTTCCCGCTGTTCCTGCTTCATCAGCTCTTCAATGGCGCCCCAATGCTGCAGCTCCGATGGCGGGATGACATGCAGCAGGGCGACGCGGCCGCCCGTGGTGCGGGCGCGGCGGGCGGCATAATGCAGGGCGACGGTCATTTCCTCCGTCTCGTCCACGACGACCAGGAAGATGCGGGTCTTGTCGGTCATGGTTGCCTCCCCCGAAGGCGATTATGATTTACGGAACACGATCCCGGCCAGCCAGCCCGATGTCACGGCCAGCATGATGCCCAGAATGGCGTAGAACACAGAATTGCGCTGCGCGAACTCAAACACATTGGCGGAAAAGCCGATCTTGGAGACCAGCAGCGGCGTGGTCTGCGCGCTGACCACATCACCATCGCGGATCAGAAAAACGGACGCCGTATAGGTGCCCGTGGCCACATTGGCCGGAAAGAAGATGCGGGTGCGGAACAGGCGCTGACCCAGGAAGGAGACCTCGCCCACCTCCGTCGTGTACAGCCCCGCCCGCTGCTTGTTGCGGATCAGGGCGGCGCGGAATTCGGCCAGCTTGTCTGGCGGCAGCTTGGCCTTTTCCGGCAGCAGGCGGATATAATCCAGCCCGATCTCATGCCGTTGCAGCACGGTCGGCGGCACCACGCCCTCCAGCGGGGCCGTCACCGCGACATTGTAATAGGCTGGCACGCGGGCAAAGGCCACATCCTCCACATTCATCCAGATGCCGGCCACGCGGTCCTTGCGCCGCACCGTCACCTCGCCCTCCGGCCCCTGCACCACGACGGCGACATCGCCGTCCCCGTCCACAGCCCCGAACAGCACCACGTCGGTACCCGTGAACCCTGTGGTGATGGCGATCAGGTGGCTGGACAGGTCGGCGACCAGCGACTGTGCCCAGGCGGGCCTTACCGCCTGCCACAGGCAGAACCCGGCCAGAAGTGCCATGGGCAGGGCCAGAAGGCGGCGATGGTGGCGTGTCATGTCATCACCGGCAGGGTGATGGAGAACAGATCCTCCGGCCGCACGATCAGGTCCACGGCCAGCTTGACAGCCACCGCCAGCACCATCAGGGCCAGCAGGGCACGCGCCTGCTCACCGCGCAGCTTGGCCCCGGCACGGGTGCCGAACTGCGCCCCGATCACCCCGCCGACCAGCAGCATCAGGGCCAGCACGATATCCACCGTCTGGTTGCTCACGGCTTGCAGGAAGGCCGCCAGACCCGTGGTGAAGATGATCTGGAACAAAGAGGTACCGGCCACCAGGGCCGTCGGCATGCCCAGGATATAGATCATGGCCGGGACCAGCAGGAACCCCCCGCCGATCCCCATGATCGCCACCAGCACGCCGCCGACGAACCCGATGAAGGCCGGCAGCAGGGCCGAGATGTAGAGGCGTGAGCGCGGGAAGCGCATCTTGAAGGGCAGGCCGTGCAGCCAGGTATGGTGATGCAGCTTGGACCGCACCGGCACGCCCCGCCCCTTCACGATGGCCCGCACACTTTCCGTCAGCATCAGGGAGCTGACCGTGCCTAAGAACAGCACATAGGAGAGTGAAATGACGAGGTCGATATGGCCCAGCTTCTGCAAAAGCCCGAACAGCCAGACGCCCAGGCCCGTGCCGATGGCACCGCCCACCAGCATGACACCGCCCAGTTTCACATCGACATTGTTGCGCCGCCAATGGGCCAGCACGCCGGAGACCGAGGCGCCGACCAGCTGATTGGCCTGGGTCCCCACGGCGACCGCCGGCGGCACGCCGATGAAGATCAGCAGCGGGGTCATCAGAAAGCCGCCGCCCACCCCGAACAGGCCCGACAGGAACCCCACACCCCCGCCCAGCATCAAGATCAACAGCGCGTTGACCGAGAGTTCGGCGATGGGAAGATAGATCTGCATGATCCCGTTCTGATCCCGTGGGAAGCCGGGTAGCGGCAAGCCATGGCATGGTACCGGCTTTCACCGGCACGGGGAAGCAAATGCATCCGGCAAAAGGACAATTCGGCGCCGGACCGATGCCGGGCCTACGCCGAACTGGTGCGTTGGGGCTTTCCCGCACGCGTGATTGCCGCTATATGGGAGGCGTGGTTGGCGTCCGTAGCTCATCAGGATAGAGCGCCGGTTTCCTAAACTGGAGGCAGCAGGTTCGAGTCCTGCCGGGCGCGCCACGTTCCCGCCTGTCCACACCCCCTGTCATGCCGCCCTTCACGCCACCGTGAATCCGGCTTTGACGATGGGCAGCGAGCGTATTCTTTTTCCCGTGGCCGCGAAGATGGCGTTGCAGACCGCTGGCGCCACCAGGGCCGTCGATGGCTCCCCCAGCCCGCCCAGCGCTTCGCCAGCCTCCACGAAATGCGTTTCCACCATGGGCGCGTCGGCCAGGCGCAACACGGGATGATCGTCGAAATTGCTTTGCCGCACGCGGCCGGCATCCCAGTTGATTTCGCCCGACAGAGCGGCGGACAGGCCGAACAGGATGCCGCCTTCGACCTGGGCCCGGGCATTGTCGGGATTGACCACCGTCCCGCAATCCACGGCACATACGACCCGATGAACGCGCAGCCGGTCGCCGGTCACGGAGATTTCCGCCACCTGCGCCACCACGGATCGGAACGGATTGCCGATGGCAAGGCCATGGAACCGACCGGGCGGCAAGGGCCGCCCCCAGCCCGCCGCTTCCGCCGCCCGCTCCAGCACCCGCAGATGCCGGGGCCGGGACGCCAGCAGCTGGCGGCGATAGGCCAGGGGATCAAGGCCGGCGGCATGCGCCGCCTCGTCGATGAAGCTTTCCAAGAAGAACAGGTTGTGAGAATTGCCCACGGACCGCCACGGCCCTGTCGGCAGCCGCACCTCCGCGTCGCGGTAGCGAATGTCGCGGTCACCCAGCGCATAGACGGTGCGGTTGATCCCCTCCACCGACAGCCGGTCGACGCCATCCTTCACCTGCATCATGGGCGGAAAGTAGGGCGGCATGGCGCGAATGGCCGAGGGTGATGCCAGACGGGCCGCGAATGACAGTGGCTGTCCATCCTTGTCCTGGACCAGCGACAGGCTGGCGACGGCGGGCGGACGCAGGGCAATGTCATGGCGGATATCCTCCTCCCGGCTCCAGATCAGTTTGACCGGCGCGCCCGCCGCCTTGGCGATCAGGGCCGCCTGCGCGATATAATCCTGGAGGACCCGCCGCCCAAAGCTGCCCCCGCAGGGCAGGGTGTGGACACGGATACGGTCTGGCGGCAATCCCAGCATCGGGGCCAGCATGGGGGCGACCAGCACGGGGAACTGCGCGGAGACCCAGATCTCGGCGTCACTCTCCCGAACATGCACGACAGCGGTCAGCGGTTCCATGGCGGCGTGGGCCAGATAGGGCACATCATAGGCCGCCGTCACGGTTCGCACCGCGCCGGGCTTCGGCGCGCCGTCGCCGGTCAATTCCACCTTGGCATCGGCATTGGCCAGGGCATCGGCCAGGACGGCGGCGATGGCAGGATCACTCCACCGCGCCAGCGGCCCTTCGTCCCAGCGGGGGGCCAGCAGGTCCAGGCCCTTGGCAGCCGGCCAGTAGCCGGTTGCGACGACCGCCACGGCATCCGGCAGCCGTACCACCTTGTGCACACCTGGCACGGCCAGGGCCGGTGCCTCGTCCACCTCCAGCAGCCGCCCGCCCGGCACCGGGCATTGCCGGATGGTGGCCGTCAGCAGGCCCGGCAGGCGGACATCCATGCCATAGACCGCCTTGCCCGTAACCTTGTCCGGAATATCCAGGCGGGCGCGTGGCTGCCCGACATGACGGTACGCGGTCGCGGGACGCAGCGGCACATCCGTCGGCACCGCCAGCCGCATGGCGGCATCGGCCAGCCGTCCATAGGGCAGTTCCCGCCTGCTGCCCGTATGTTTCACCTTTCCATCGGCACCAAGGCATTCTGTAACAGGCACCGACCACACGGACGCCGCCGTCATTTCCAGCATGCGCCGTGCGGCGGCACCAATGCGGCGCAAATGGTCGAACTGCCCCACCACCGTGGCGCTGCCGCCCGTGCCCATGCCGCCGAAGAACGGGTGGGCCATGGCGGGCACCGGTTCGCCCATCACCACCCGCACCGATGACCAGGGCACATCCAGCTCTTCGACGATCAGCTGGGCGACGACGCTCATGGAGCCTTGGCCCAGTTCGGTCGCATTGGACGTGATGGTCACGGTTCCATCGCGCGCGATGCGCAGCCAGGCATTGGGCGGTGGCACGGGCGGGACGGCTGGCGCCTGCGCATGGGCGGGCAGGCCGGTGGCATGAAATCCGATGACCAGTCCGCCGACCAGGGAGGCGGCGCCCTTCAGCACCGACCGGCGGTTCAGGGATGCGTGCGGCATGATGGATCCTCTATGGGTCATACCAAGCCGCGGTGAGTGGAACTCATCGCCGCTTGGTTGGCGCATTGAGCGCCCGCGGGCACATACCCGCGTGAAGCCAAGCCAACGGATGTTGGCACTGGCGTTTGAGGGCATTGGTCAGAGCCGTAGGTACTGACTAATGCAGGTGGGTATCAGGCCAGGCCGGCGGCGCGTTTGATGGCGCGGCGGATGCGGGGGTAGGTGCCGCAGCGGCAGATATTGGTCATGGCGGCGTCAATGTCGGCGTCGGTCGGCTTCGGCGTTTCGGCCAGCAGCGCCACGGCGGCCATGATCTGTCCGGACTGGCAATAGCCGCATTGTGGCACCTGCTCATCCACCCAGGCCTGCTGCACCGGGTGCAGAGCCTTGCCGCCAAGCCCCTCGATCGTCGTCACCTTCTGGCCGGCCACGCTGCTGGCGGGAATGGAACAGGAGCGGGTGGGCACCCCATCGATCAGCACGGTGCAGGCCCCGCATTGCGCGATGCCGCATCCGAACTTCGTGCCCGTCAGGCCCGCCTCGTCGCGGATGGCCCAAAGCAGGGGCGTGTCTTCGGCGGTGTCAAAGCGCTGCCGCCGACCATTGATAGTGATGGTGAACTCCATGGAACTTCCCGTCGCGAGTTGGTAGCGTGCGGCACTAACAGCGGCGGCAGCGGCATCCCGGCAAGCCCGACTTCGCCGCTGGCACAACGATTTCGTGGATGGCACACCGTGGCATTGGCGCCGACATTCCTGCGAACGGCGTCTCCGGCCCGCAACGCCACCCTGGCGCTGGTCATCGGCCTGCTGCTGAGCCATGTGGCGCCATTTAATACAGGCAACCTGCCGGGGCCCGTGCGTTATGGCTACTGGGTGGGACTCACGCTGCTGAACTGGCTGATGGTGGGAACCATCCTGGCGGCATTGGGACAATGGCGTCCCCGGCTGACACCGCCGCTGGCCGGGCTTGCCGCGGGTCTGCTGGCGGCGATACCGCTGACCTTTGCTGTGGCTTGGTTGGAGACTTATCTGCGCGGTCTTTCCGCCCCATCACCGCTGACGGTGCTCAGGCTCTATCGTGATGTGGCCCTTCTGGCCGTTGCCATCGTTGTGCCGGTGCATCTGGTCCAGGGATTTGCCTTGGCCCGGCCCGTGCCGGTTCCGGCCCCGGCCCCGCCATCACCGACAAGCGGACCCGATGCGGAGGGGGCGACAGTCGCGACATCCTCCCTGCCGATCCCACCCGATGGCCGGCTTCTGGCCCTGTCGGCCGAAGATCACTATCTGCGGGTGCACAGCGATCAGGGAAACGTGCTGATCCTGCGCCGGCTGGCCGACGCCATCGCGGAACTGCCTGCCGATGCCGGTCGGCAGGTGCATCGCTCGCACTGGGTCGCGCAGACGGCGGTACAGCGGGTGGAGCGTGACGGCGCGCGCCTTGTCCTGGTGCTGACCAACGGATTGCGCATCCCCGTCAGCCGGACCTACCGGCTGGCGGTGCAGGAGAGCGGTTGGCCGCAGGCGGAGGAGGCCCGCTGACCGACGCCTTCAGCGCCGTCCCCCCGCCCGCCGTGGGGTCGCACCCCAGCCCCGGCGGCTATCCTCATCGAACAGTTCCGCCAGCTTTTCCATCATGGTGCCGCCCAGCTGTTCGGCATCGATGATGGTGACGGCGCGGCGGTAATAGCGGGTGACGTCGTGGCCGATGCCGATGGCCACCAGTTCGACCGGGCTCTTTGTTTCGATCCAGTCGATGACGGCGCGCAGGTGCTTTTCCAGATATGAGCCGTTATTGACCGACAGGGTGCTGTCATCGACGGGCGCGCCATCGCTGATCACCATCAGGATGCGGCGCTGTTCGGGGCGGGCCAGCAGGCGCTGATGCGCCCACATCAACGCTTCGCCGTCGATATTTTCCTTCAGGATGCCTTCGCGCAGCATCAGGCCCAGATTGCGCCGCACCCGACGCCAGGGTGCATCCGCGCCCTTATAAATGATGTGGCGCAGGTCATTGAGGCGGCCTGGCTGCGGCGGCTTCCCGGCAGCGATCCAGCGCTCCCGCGACTGCCCGCCCTTCCAGGCCCGCGTCGTGAAGCCCAGGATTTCCACCTTCACGCCACAGCGTTCCAGGGTGCGCGATAGAATGTCCGCACTCATCGCCGCGAGGGAGATGGGCCGGCCCCGCATGGAGCCGGAATTGTCGATCAGCAGGGTGACGATTGTGTCGCGGAAATCCGTCTCATTCTCCCGCTTGAAGGAGAGGGGAACGGTAGGGTTGATGACAACACGGGCCAGACGCGCCGCGTCCAGCATGCCTTCTTCCAGGTCGAACTCCCAGGACCGTGTCTGCTTGGCCAGCAGGCGGCGCTGCAACCGGTTGGCCAGCTTGGAGATGACGCCCTGCAAATGCTGCAACTGCTGATCGAGCATCAGGCGCAGGCGGGTCAGCTCATCGGGATCGCAGAGGTCTGCCGCGTCCACCACCTCGTCAAAGGCCGTTGTATAGGGCTTGTAGGCGCCGGCATCGGGTTCATTGCGGGCGCGTTCGGGGCGCGGCTGCTGTCCGGGATTGCCGGGTTCCTCGGCGCCTTCGCCCTCGCTCAGCTCTCCTTCGGCCTTCTCACCATCCTCACCCTCGGCGGCGTCTTCGGAGCGGCGCTGCTGTTGCTGCTGCTCCTGCATCTCCTGCGACTGATCCTCGCCGGATTGCTGCTGGCCGCCCTGGCTGTCCATCTCCTTGTCGCTGTCACCGGCATCGGGGCTTTCGGGGGCGTTATCCTGCTCGCCCTCGTCGCTTTCCGGCTCGGCGCCCACTTCCATGTCCATATCGGACAGCAGACGGCGGACAGCCTTTGCATAGGCGTCCTGGTCCTCCATGACGCCGGACAGCGTGTCGAGGCCGGTCCCCAGCTTGTCGGCCACCTTCTGGCGCCAAAGGTCCACGGCGGCCCGCGCACTTTCCGGTGGGGCCGTGCCCGTCATGGCCTCGCGCGCCAGCAGGCGCAACACGTCGGGGACGGGCACCTGTTCGGGATCGTTCAGCCGGTCAAAGCCCGCCTTGCGGTATTTCTCTTCCAGGCTGGCGGCCAGGTTGCCGGCCACGCCCCGCATCTGGGTGGCGCCAATGGCCTCCACCCGGGCCTGCTCCAGGGCCTCATAGGACAGGCGGGCCTGTTCGCTGACGGGCATTCGGTTGGCATGGATGACGGCGTCATGATGGCGCAGGCGCAGGGCCGCGGCATCCGCCGACCCGCGCACATGCGCCAGTTCACGCGGGTTCAGATCGCGCGGCGGCAGGGGGACCCGCACCCGCGCACCGGCCACGCCCGGCGGTTCGGAAGAGAAGCCGACCACCAGATCCTTGCGGTCCGCCAGCGCCCGCACAGTGGCGGTGGTGGCGCGCTTGAAGGTCTCAAGGGGGGACTCTTGCGTCATATCAATTGGCCATCCACAAGCTTGCAATAATGTATGGATTGGGCATCATAGCCAGAGCAATCAGGGGGTAAAACGATGTTGTTCCGTCTTTCTGCACTCGCGCTGACCTTTCTGCTGACCGCACCGGCCTGGTCGGCGGACGACACGCCCTCCGATACAGCCGCCCCGCCCTCTGGTGCCGGTGTGGAGGTTGTGTCGGACCGAG
>CALRNG020000005.1:0-20983 GCA_943369495.1 Rhizobium sp. Q54 | reverse complement strand
AAAAGCGTCATCCCATTGGAACGCGGCCGTGCCAGCCATGGCGGAACCCCATTGTCGAAAGGTTGGAGGAGAACAGCGATACGCCGGAACAGGTGCACGCGCAAACCATGTTTCATCACCAACTTCATGAGTGATCATCATCAACTATGGCGACGGAGCCTTGAAAAAGGCATGATATCCATAGAATGACGCATGATCGGCCCCGCCCATGTATGCCCGCCGCCTGATCCCCAGCACCGCCGCCCTGATCGCCTTTGAGGCCGCATCCCGCCTGGGCGGCTTTACCGCAGCCGCACAGGAGCTGAACCAGACCCAGGGCGCCGTCAGCCGGCAGGTGGCACAACTGGAGGCACAGTTGGGCGTCACCCTGTTCACGCGGGTGCGACAACGGGTGGTGCTGACGCCCGCCGGGCGCTATTTCGCTGATCAGGCGCGCGACATCCTGGGCCGGCTGGGCCATGCGGCGGCGCGCACCATCGCCTTTGATGGGGATGGCGGCACGCTGGATCTGGCCATCCTGCCCACCTTCGGGGCGCGCTGGCTGATCCCGCGCATGGGCGATTTCTTTGCCCGCCACCGGGATGTGACCATCAATTTCTCCACCCGCGTTCGCCCCTTCGATCCGCGTGCAGAGGGGATTGATGCGGCCATCATGGCGGCCCCACCGACAGCGCCCGGCCTAGTGGGCCATCGTTTCATGGGGGAGGTGCTGCTGGCGGTCGCGGCCCCTGCCCTGCTGCGCGGACGGGCCATGGCGGGGCCGGCGGATGTCGCAGCATTGCCGCTGCTGCAACAGGAAACCCGACCCGGTGGCTGGGACCGCTGGTTCGCCTCGCACGGCATCGCCCCCACCGGCGATCAGCCGGTTCTGATGTTTGAACAGTTCCTGCTGGTCATCCGCGCCGCCGTGGCCGGGCTGGGGGCAGCCCTGGTACCGGATTTCCTGGTGCGGGAGGAACTGGCGGCGGGGGAGCTGGTGTGTCTGCCGGGTGGGGAGATGGCAACCGACGGCGGTTACCACCTCGTCTACCCCGCCGACCGGGAGGGCTACGGCCCCCTGGTCGCCTTTCGCGAATGGCTGCTGGTAACCGCGAGCACCTGACCGCTCACCCGTATTTCACCGCACCGCGCAGTGACGCCGCGATGGCGTCGCGCAATGGCGTCGGCTGGAACGCGTCATCATAGGGGCAGCAACGCTGCTTCTGCTTGTCGGCGCGCGGGGTGAAGCCCTGCAGCCAGGAATATTTATTGACCATGCCCCAGGCCAGAACATCGCCCGTCTGTTTATAGGACAGCATCATGTCCAGATAAGCGCGGGCATAATCGGCCACGCCCTTGTCGCGCACCGCAATGTCGCCGGGCAGGCCCTTGTCGTTCACATCGAACTCGGTGATCAGCAGGCGGTAGCCCATGCCCACCACCTCATCGATGAAGCGCTTCCAGGCCGCCTCCTCATATGTCGGGCCGCCATCGACCACCATGATGTGCGACTGTACGCCAAGGGCATCGACGGGCGTGCCACGCTTGCGGAACCCTTCCAGCAGGCGCAGCACGCCGTCGCGATGCTTGGCATGGCCGGGCTCCCAGCTCATGTAATCATTATAGACCAGCTGCCCCCGGGGCAGGACCTCGCGCGCCTTGTGGAAACTGATGTCCAGCACCTTTTCCGCCGGCATATGGCGGGTGAAGGCGGTTTCGCGCATCAGGCCGGTATCGGCGTCCACCGCCTCGTTCACCACGTCCCAGGAGGTGATGCGGTCCTTGTAGGAACCGGCCACCATGGCGACATGGTCGGTCAGCATCTTTTCCACGCCCTTGACCGGGTCGGACCCGAAATTATGGCTGTTCAGCCAGTCGGGCAGCCATTTTACATGGTGCCACAGCAAGGTATGACCACGCATGGCCAGGTTCTTCTCCTTGGCAAAGGCGAGCAGCTTTTCCGCCCGGTCGAAGGTGAAGACATCGGCAGACGGGCGCAACGCCCCCCATTTCAGCTCATTCTCCGGCACCAGCAGCCCGCATTCCGCCACCAGCAGATCACGATAGGCGGGATCGGCAAAGGACCCGGTCAGGGTGCCGGGCCGCCCCGTGCCCACACAGGACCCGAACCGCCGGCCCGTCGCCTTGGCCAGATCGTTCAAGGAAGGGCCGGGGGCGGCGGCGAAAGCCGGAAGCGTGGCGGCAGCCGAGGCAGCCAACGCGGACGTCAGGACCTGACGCCGGGACAGGTGGGGGTTCATCGGGCATCTCCCAGGGCTTTGATTTTTGTTAGCGGTATCATAGCAGGATGAGATAGCGCTGCAAACGGGCTTGCGCCTAGTCGTACCGGTACAGCGTCACCTTCTGCACACCATAGGCGTTGGGCGGCAGGCGCACATGCCGGCCCTGGTGGGTCTGATCGCCATTCATCAGACGGCCGGGGGTCCATCGTCCCTTCTCAAACCGGCCTTCCCAGGCGCTGTCGATCCCGGCCACAGCCGGGCCAGGTGTGGCCGTATCAAAGGTGACGGTGATACCCGACCCGGCGATGAAGAATTCTTCCGGACCCGTCTGGATGATGATGCCGCCATGGGCGCGCGTATTCTGTTCGGCCTTGGGCGTCCAGGGATCGACATAGCTGACGGTGAATTTGTAATCGCCCAGCACCACCGTCTCCGGCGCCTCCAGCACGGTATTATCGAACAGGATGTTCGGTCGGAACCCGACCATCCGCCCTGTGCCGCGTGCCGACAGGATCAGGAGGCTGATCTGGCGCAGCAGGCCATACAGCCCCGCCAACTGTTCCTTCTGCGTGCCCGTGATGCTTTCGATGGCAAAGGGGCTGAAGCCGATGGCCTGCAACGCGCCGATGGAATGAAACGCGTCGCCCGCCGTTTCCGGGCGGCCGGCATTATTGGCCTCTGGAATGAACAGCACATTGTCGGGCCGGACATAACGGCTGGTCAGGTCGCGGAAGTTGGGGAAGTAAAGGTCGGGCGACAGCATGTCGATCGACGGCGCCCCAACCTTCCACACATCCAGCAGATGCGGCACCGGCCCGCCGCTGGGATACTCCCCCGGCTCCTTGGCGGGACGGTTCAGGGCGGCATTTACAAACATGGGCAGCTTGTATTGTGCCTTACCCGCCACCGTCACCGCTTCCGCATATCGGGCAAAATACCAGGCGGTGAAGACTTCCTGTCCCCAGGTGCTGCTGCCGAACACCTCGGCCCAGGTGCCGGACATCCTGGCGCCATTCACCTCCCACAGGCGGCGCAATTCGGGCTCCAGCCGGTCACGGTTGGCAGCCAGATGCGCCAACAGCGTGTCCGGTACCGGCCCGGCATAGGCCGCATTGGCCAAGGCGGAGTGATCGCGGGCCAGGGGCAGCATCCCGATCTCGTTCTCCACCTGCACCATGATCACGGTGTGCTTGTCGCCATCCACCTGTTTCAGATGCGCCATCATGGCGGCAAAGGCCTTGGCGTCGGCGTCGCGATTGGCTGTGCTGAACGGCGTCAGGATTTCCACCCCCCGGCCCGATGGCAGGGCAACACGCGGGAACCGCTTCTGGTCGCGTTTCACCCAGGTCGGCACGTAGGAGGACATGGAATTCTTCCACGCCCCGAACCAGAGCAGCACCAGCCGCTGGTTCGCCGCCCGCGCATCGCGGATCAGACCGTCCAGAATGGCAAAGTCAAACCTGCCCTCCACCGGCTCGACCATCTCCCAGGAGACAGGCGCCAGGACGGTGTTCATGTTCAATTCGTTGAACAGCTTCCAATGCGGACGCAGATCATCCAGGCTGGACGCCGTGGAATTGCCCAGTTCCCCCCCGATGATCAGGAAAGGCTGATCATCGACGATCAGCTGCTGCGTCGTGCCCTGCGGCACCAGATGTGGCAGGGATTTGGCCGCCGCCGGCAGGCACAGTGCTGTGACCGCTACCATGCACGCAAACAGGGTTTTGAACCGCACCGCCATGGGATTTCCTCGTTCGATTATTTGTCTTGTTTGGGAATGTTTTTTCCCTTCGCCGGAAGCCTGTCAAACAAAAGAAAGCGGCCCGCTGAAGCGGGCCGCCAGTTGGGTCGGCATCGGGGAGACTTCCGACCTTAACTTATGCTGTCGGCATAAGCCGCGCGGCGGCAGTCGCCGCCGTACCATCGGTCAAGATACTCGACCGATGGTATCCGTCCGTGAGGAAGGTTACAGGCGACCACGCAGACCAATCATGAACGTCCGGCCCGGTGTGTACTGGGTGAAGGTGGCATTCTCGAACTGGAAGTAGCTGCGCTGCTTCGCGTTCGTAAAGTTGGTCACGTCAAAGGTCAGTTGCGGCATGCCGGTGGAGCCCGTGATTTCGTTCAGATCCAGGCTGGAGGAGAAATCCCACTGCCGGTAATCGTCGCTGAACAGGGCGGCCGCCGGGATGCCATTCTGGTTCAGACCGCTGGTCTGCGAACCCTTGGTGAAGGTCTGCGAGATGCGGGCCGAGACGCCGCCATGCTCATAATAAGCGGTGGCGTTGTAGGTGTATTCGGCCACGCCGATGGCGACCGCCGGGGCGGCACCCTTGCCCTTCTGGTCGATGATGGTGGCGTTGGCGATGAAGCCGAGGCCGGGCACCACATCTTCCAGCAGGAAGTCCAGCGGCTGCACCCAGTTGAATTCCAGACCATTGACCGTCAGACGGCCTTCGGCATTGACCTGCTGCTGCAACACGACGGTAGCGGTATTGGGACCGCCACGGGAATTGATGGCGGCCTGCTGCGTTGGCGACAGGGTATCATAGGTGACGCCATAGGCAGCCAGGGCCGCGAACGGCACCGTGTTGGAACCGTTGACGGTGAAGCCGGTGATGGCCTTGCGGAAGGCGGCCACGCCGACATAACCCTCGCGGCCCGTATAATACTCAAAGCCTAGATCGATATTCTCGGCAATGTACGGGGCCAGGGCGGAGTTGCCGACCGAGCCGACATCGGCAGACGGACCGGAGAAGTTCAGGCCCGGCAGCTGCGCATTCGGGTCCGGACGGGTCATGGTGCGCGACAGGGCGGCACGCACGACGGCATTGTCAGCCACATTATAGGCGGCAGACGCCGAGGGCAGCCAATTGTCATACTTGTTATTAATATAGACGAAGTTCGTCACGTTGGGATAACGCGACCCGTCGACAATCTGGGCTCCAGCCGCCGTCGTGTTGCGCGGGTCGGGCAGGCTGACACGGCCACCCACCTTCTGGTCGGTCTGGACCCACCGCATACCGATATTGAAGCGCAGATCCTGGCCGTCGATCTGCCGGATACCGTTCACCTCGCCATAGGCGCCAAGCGTCTCTTCCCCGATGAAGCCGCCGGACGCGCCGGTATTGGACGAGCCGGCCTCCGGGGTCGCATCATGGAACTGGTCATATTTGCTGTCGGTCTTGAACTTGTCCCAGTCCACCGTCAGGAAACCGAACTTGCCCGGCTTCAGATAATTGGCCAGCGACGCGGTGGGGATCAGCGACCCCGCATAGGTTACGCCGCCGGTCCGGCCAGCGGTAAAGCCTGTGCCATAGCCGGGATATGTCGGATAGCCCGCAGGTGCCGCACCCGGCTGGTTCAGGCCGGCGCAGGGCGGCTGGGTGTTGGGGCTGGGCAGGAAGACCGACGGGTTGTTGCCGCAGACGGCATTCTGCCAGGCCTGGCTGTTGTCATAGGCGCGGATGCGACGGGACACATCGTCCCAGGCGCCGCCGACCTTCAGGTTCAGGCTCTCATCACCCCAGGTCACGTTGGCGCGCGCACCCTTGGTTTCCGTGGTGCGGCGTTCATCCTGCATGTTGACGCGACCGCCGGCCCAACCGAACTGCTTGGGGTCGTTCAGGTCGATATTGCTGGAGATATCGGGAACGCCGCCGCCATTCTTGTAGGTGACGGTCACGCCGGAGCTGGCGGGCGACAGCGGGCCGACGGTCGGCGATTCACGGTGGAAGGTGGACTTGGTGTAGTTCGCCTGCATGTCGAACTTCAGATTGTCCGTGATCTGATAGTCGAAGCCGGGATTAACGCCGTAGAATTCCGTTTCTTCCAGGAACGGACGGTATTCCAGGAAGAACTGGGCATTGGCGAAGGTGCCTTCGGTCACGACGCAGCCGGCTGAGCAATCGGTGCGGTCGACCTTCATGTTGATCGGGATCATGGCACCGTTACGGCCGATCCAGTTCATGTCGACACGTTCCAGATTGTTCTTCTTCTTGCCATACAGGCTGTCGACATAGAAATGCAGGTCCTCGGTGGCCTGCAATTCAAACGCGGCGACAGCGCTGACCCGGTCGCGGGTGCCGAAGATTTCTGCGGGGCGGCCCAGGCGCGGGATGATGGCATTGTCCAGCTGCTGCACTGTCAGGCCGGGGTTGAGTGCCAGCAGGGCGGCGCGGTCCAGCGTGGAGCCGGTGACAAGACCATTGCCGGCATTGGCCGGAACTGTGGCCGGGATGGTCCAGTTGCCGCCGCCCGTGCTGTTACAGCCCGTGGTCGCGCCGCACTGTGCCGCCGACAGGTTGGGATTGGTCCAGCCGATAGTCTCAAAGCCCGGCGTGCTGACCTGATTGCGAACCCCGGCGACACCGATCAGGGCGCCGAAATTGCCCCAGGTATTGCTGGCCAGCGCCGAGGCGCGACCGCCCCACTTGTCGGCCTCGCTGTTCTTGGTGGTCTGCAACGAGTAACTGACGCGCGGGCCGTCGCTGTCGAAGGGACGCGCGCTGCGCATATTGACGGTACCGGCGGCACCACCTTCCACCATGGCGGCATTCGGGCTTTTCGACACGGTCATCTGCGTGAACAGTTCCGTGGGGAACATGTCAAGATCGACCTCACGGTTGGTGCTCTGCGCGTCTGTGCGGCCCGTGGAGGCAACGGCAACGGGCGCGCCGTTCAGCAGCACCTTGGTGAAGTTGGTGCCCAGGCCGCGGATGGCGACCGAAATGCCCTCGCCCGACACTTCGCGGTTGATGGTGATGCCGGGAACGCGGTTGAAGCTTTCGGCGATGTTGGTGTCCGGGAACTTTCCGATATCCTCGGCAAAGATGCTGTCCTGGAAACCGGTGGCATTGCGCTTGTCATTGGTGGTGTTGGCCAGGCTGGACCGGAAGCCGGTCACCACAATCTCTTCCAGCGTATCGCCGGCACCGCCGCCGCTGACGGTCTGCGCCTGCGCCGGCAGGAAGGCACCCGCCGTCAGGCAGGTTGCCATCAGCAGCAGGGCCTTGTTGGACAATTGGTTGAGACGCGCATTCATCGAACTCATGATCACTCCCTCCCTCAGAGTTGGCCGCTCACAGGCGGCCTTGGCTTGATACTGATACCGCTACCATCTTTGGATGCAGGTCCCCCCTTGGGGTGGCCATGCATCCGGTGAAACCGGACGGGTTACGGCCCGCCGCCGTCGCCGATCGCCGCCGGTGTCAGGCGCGGCGACAGCAGATGCAGGAACAACAGGGCCAGCGGATAGGCACCGGCGGCCACCAGCAGGATGGGCGTGTAGCTGCCGGTTGTCTCCAGCACCCAGCCCGTGAACTTCGACATCAGCATGCCGCCCACGGCCCCGGCCATGCCGCCGATCCCCACCACCGAGGCGACGGCGGCACGGGGAAACAGGTCGGACGGCAGGGTCAGTAGGTTGGCGGAAAATCCCTGGTGCCCGGCGGTCGCCAGCCCCAGGATCAGCACCGCCACCCACAGTTCGGCGGCAGACGTGGCGAAAACCACCGGCAGGACACAGGCGGCGCAGACCAGCATGGCCAGCTTCCGCGACCGGTTCAGCGATGTGCCCCGCCGGATCAGGCGCGAGGACAGCCAGCCACCCGCCACCGACCCGACATCCGACAGGATGTAGATGGCCACCAGCGGCGGCCCGAACCCTTTCAGGTCCAGCCCATAGGTGCGGTGCAGGAAATCGGGCAGCCAGAACAGGAACAGCCACCAGACTGGATCGGTCAGGAACTTGGCCAGCGCATAGGCCCAGGTCTCCCGCCGCGTGGCCAGCACGCCCCAGCCCACCTTGCCCGCCGGATCGGCGGGGTCGGACTGGATATGCGCCAACTCTTCCGCGGTCACGCCCTTATGCTGATCCGGCGTGCGGTAGAAAGCCAGCCAGGCGGCAAGCCAGACGAAGGACAGCACACCCGTCACCACGAACGCCGCCTGCCAGCCCCAGGTAATGGTGATGACCGGCACGATCAGCGGTGTGATGATGGCGCCGATATTGGCCCCGGCATTGAACACCCCGACCGCCAGCGCCCGCTCCTGCTTGGGGAACCAGTCGGCCACGGCCTTCAGCCCCGCCGGGAAGTTGCCCGCCTCACCGGCACCTAAGAACAGGCGTGCTGCCATGAACTGCGCCAGGGTGGAGGCGGCGGCATGGGCGATATGAGCCAAGTTCCAGACCGTAAACGCCAGCGCATAGCCCCATCGGGCGCCGATCACATCGATGAACCGCCCGAACAGTAGGTAACAGACGGCATAGGCAGCCTGAAACACAAAGACAATGTCGGCATAGTCCGTTTCCGTCCACCCGAACTCCACCGACAGGGTCGGCTTCAGCAGACCCAGCATCTGCCGGTCGACATAGTTGATCACCGTGGCCGCGAACAGCAGCGCCACGACAATCCAACGTCGGCCAAGGCGGGTGGTGGTGGGCATGAGCGGCTGGTTCCTTCAGGCAAAATAACGGTGTTCACCGACGCGGGCAGCGCGGTGTGGGGGTAAAAGCCGAAAAGAAAAATCCGCAGGTCAGGGCGGGGCGGTCGCCCCCACCTGACCTACGTCCTCACCAATCCCACATGCTGCCATCCCGCAGTCTGGCGACCGGCAGGTAGGCAGGCGTGTAGGGATACTTCTTCGCCAGGTCCTCATCGATATCCACCCCATGGCCGGGGGCTTCACCGGGATGGAGGTAGCCATCCTTGAAGCTGTAGGCATGGGGGAAGACTGCGTCGGTTTCCGGCGCGTGCATCATGTATTCCTGGATGCCGAAATTCGGGACCCAGCTATCAAAGTGCAGGGCCGCCCCCATGCAGACGGGCGACAGGTCCGTCGCGCCATGGAAGCCGGTACGCACCTGATACAGTTCCGCCAAGGCCGCGATGCGGCGCAGATGTGTGATGCCGCCGGCATGCACGATGGTGGCGCGAATATAATCGATCAGCTGATTCTGGATCAGCTCGCGGCAATCATGGATGGAGTTGAACACCTCCCCCGTGGCCACCGGTGTCACCGTGTGCTGGCGGATCAGGCGGAACGCCTCCTGGTTTTCCGCCGGCGTCGGGTCCTCCATCCAGAACAAGCGGTAGGGTTCCAGCGCCTTGCCCAGCCTTGCGGCCTCAATCGGCGTCAGGCGGTGATGCACATCATGCAGCAGATGCAGGTCCCAGCCGAACCGGTCGCGCGCCGCCTGGAACAGCTTGGGCGCGAAATCCAGATAGGGTTCGGTGGCCCACAGGCTTTCATCCGGCACGGTGGCACGGATGGCGGGTTCATAGGAACCGCCCTTGGGCACGCCATAGACCTTGTCCAGGCCCGGCACGCCGGCCTGCACCCGGATGGCCTTGAAGCCCTTTTCTTTGTACTGGGCGACGCGGTCCATCGCCTCTTCAATGTCGCGGCCATTGGCATGGCTGTAGACCATGACGCCGTCGCGGCTTTTCCCGCCCAGCAGCTGGTACAGCGGCATGTTGGCCGCCTTGGCCTTGATGTCCCACAGCGCGGTATCGACCGCCGCGATGGCCGACATGGTGACCGGCCCGCGCCGCCAATAGGCACCCTTGTACAGATACTGCCAGATATCCTCAATCTGGTGCGGGTCGCGACCGATCAGGCAGGGGATGACATGATCGGTCAGATAGGATTCCACCGCCAGTTCGCGCCCGTTCAGGGTCGCGTCGCCAATCCCGTACACGCCCTCATCCGTGACGATCTTCAGCGTCACGAAGTTGCGTCCCGGCGAGGTGACGATACAATAGGCGTTGGTAATACGCATCAGCGGCTCCGGCGGACGAAACGCCCTATGGCGCGTCCGGAATGTCATGGTTGAACAAGGCGGGGAACCGCTTCTCCAGCTCGGGCAGAGAGGCCAGGATTTCCCGCAGATGCAGACGCATGGCCGCCTGCGCCGCATCGGCGTCATGGGCGGCGATGGCATCCACGATGGATGTATGCTGCGCGATCAGGCGCGGTAACGGTGTCGCATCAGGCATGGAGAGATACCGCACGCGGTCCATCTGTGCCTTGGTTTCCTCCACCACGCGCCAGGCATAGTCACAGCCGACGGACATGGCGATGGACCGGTGCAAGGCCTCGTCCAGCTCCATGAAGCGGCCATTGTCGCGCTCCTGAATGGCCATCGCCTGCTGCTTCAGGTTGGCGCGGAATTCTTCAATATGGCGGGGGCTGGCCTCTGCTGCCGCACGGGCCGCAACCGCCACTTCCACCGCCTCACGCACGAAACGCGCATCAAAGACCTGCTTGACGGAGATCTTCACGATGAAGGACCCGCGCTGCGGCTTGATCTGCAACAGGCCGGCATCCGCCAGCTTGATGAAGGCTTCGCGCACCGGCTGACGGCTGACGCCCAGCTGGTCGGCGATTTCCTGTTCCGAAAGGGCCTGACCCGGCAGGAACACCATGCGGACAATGGAACGGCGCAATTCCCGGAAGACGCGACGCGCCACCGGCTCATTGCTGTCCATGTCGATCGGCCGCAGGCCGGGCCTTTCCTGGTCCCGTTCCAAGCGCATCACTCCCTGTCTTTCATTCCCGACGCCCGCACCGGTTTCCGGTCGGGCTTTCGGCGGCAATCATAACAACGTCGTTGCCGTTACCATTCATGTATACTACCATACCAGACAGGGTCAAGCGTGAATGTTAGCGGTAAAATGAATCCGCCGCTGCGCCGCCAACCCACCCGTGAACCAACCCTTTGGAAAGCACTACCCGCGAATATCGCGATACGGGGCGGATAAGCCCATTGCCGTTTCCCGACATCCATACTACCATACCAGCGAGGGCTAGGCACCCTCTTGCGGAATCCTGATAGCGCTACCATAGTGTCCGTAATGGCGGGGCGCTGATCATCCCCCACCCAACCCCGAATGGGGCAAGCACACGACCGGCCACAGAAGGGCCGGCGGCAGGGAGGAAAAATGCGAGTGTTTGCACGCCTGCTGGCGGGGCTGCTGCTGGCTGCCGGCTTGCTGGGGTCCTCCCATGCGGAGGACGGCTATGATTTATGGCTGCGGTTCCGGCCGCTGACCGGTGCCGCACTTGCCCAGACGGAAACCCGCCTGGGCAGCATTGAGGCGGCACAGGCCAATGGCACCGCCGTGGCGGAGCTGTCGCGCGGCCTGTCGGGCCTGCTAGGCAAGACGGTGCCCGTCGCCACAGGTGGCAAGGTGCTGCTGGGTACGGCCAGCGACCACGCCATCAAAGCGTTGGGTCTGGACCTGAGCGGTCTGGGGACCGACGGCTATGTCATCCGCAGCGTCGGTGACCGCACCGTCGTTGCGGGCGGGTCGCATACCGGGCTTCTCTATGGCGTGTTCCACCTGCTGCGTCTGGCGCAGGAAACGGCCCCGCTGACGGCGCTCAATGTGCGCGAAGAGCCGAAGATCGACCGCCGCATCCTGAACCATTGGGACAATCTGGACCGCTATGTCGAACGCGGCTATGCGGGCGAATCGATCTGGGACTGGCACAAGCTGCCGGACTGGAAGGACCCGCGCTATACCGATTATGCCCGCGCCAATGCCTCCATCGGCATCAACGGCACCGTCCTGAACAATGTGAATGCCAATGCCACCATCTTGACCCGCCCCTATCTGGAAAAGGTGGCGGCGCTGGCAGCGGTGTTCCGGCCCTATGGCATCCGCGTCTATCTGACGGCCCGATTCTCCGCACCTAAGGAGATTGGCGGCCTGCCCCATGCCGACCCGCTAGACCCCGCCGTGGCGGCCTGGTGGAAGGCCAAGGCCGATGAGATCTATGCCATCATCCCCGATTTCGGCGGCTTCCTGGTCAAGGCCAATTCCGAAGGCCAGCCGGGGCCGCAGGATTATGGCCGCAGCCATGCCGACGGGGCCAATATGCTGGCCGATGCCGTGGCCCCGCATGGCGGCATCGTCATGTGGCGGGCCTTCGTCTATAGCCATGAAACCCCCGACGACCGTGCCAAGCAGGCCTATACGGAGTTCGTGCCGCTGGATGGCAAGTTCCGTGACAATGTCCTGGTGCAGGTGAAGAACGGCGCCATCGATTTTCAGCCGCGTGAACCGTTCCATCCGCTGTTCGGCGCCATGCCGAAGACGCCGCTGATGATGGAATTCCAGATCACCAAGGAATATCTGGGCTTTGCGACGCACCTCGCCTACCTGGCGCCCATGTATAAGGAGGTGCTGGACGCCGACACTTTCCGCCCGAAAAAGGGATCGACGGTCGCCAAGGTCGTCGATGGCAGCCTGGATGGACATAAACTGTCGGCCATGGCCGGCGTCGCCAATATCGGCAGCGACCGCAACTGGTCCGGATCGCATTTCGATCAGGCCAACTGGTACGCCTATGGCCGTCTGGCCTGGAACCATGGCCTGACGTCGGAAGCCATTGCGCGCGAATGGGCCGCCGCTACCTTCGGCCCCGACCCGGCCGCCGTGGAGCCGATCCTGTCCATGATGATGCCGTCGCATCAGGCCGTGGTGGATTACATGACGCCCATCGGCCTGCATCACCTGATGGGACGCGGGCATCATTATGGTCCCGCCCCCTGGGTCGAAGGCGGCCCGCGCGCCGACTGGACATCCGTCTATTACCACCGCGCCACCAAGGACGGGATCGGCTTTGACCGCACCCGCCGGGGCACAGGTGCCGTGGACCAATATGCTAAATATTGGGCCGACCGGTTCGACAAGGTGGGGACCACACCGCCGGAATTCCTGCTCTGGTTCCACCATGTCGGCTGGCAGGAGAAGCTGGCCACGGGGCGCACGCTCTGGGCCGAACTGCTGCACCGTTATGGGCAGGGGATCGAGACGGTGGCGGGCATGCGCCGCACCTGGGACGGGCTGAAAGGCAAGGTCGATGATGACCGCTGGCAGCTGACGGCCACCTTCCTCGCCATCCAGCATGGTGAAGCCCAGTGGTGGCGCGATGCCAGCGTCGCCTATTGGCAATCCTTCCACGGCTTGCCCCTGCCGCCCGGTGAAAAGCCGCCACCGCAGCCCCTTTCCTACTACCAGTCCCTGTCCTTCCCCTTTGCGCCGGGAGATGGCAAATGATGAAGCATTCCCTGCTGCTGGGGGCCGCCCTTATGGCGCTTTCCTCCCTGCCCGTCCTGGCCGCCGACGCCGCCTTGCTGCACCCGATGTTCCAGGATCATGGCGTGTTACAGCGGGACAGGCCCATCCCAGTCTGGGGGGATGCCAAACCGGGGGAGAGCGTGACCGTCACCCTGGGCGAGGTCAAGGTTACCGCAAAGACCGGCAAGGATGGACGCTGGCAGGCGACCCTGCCCGCCCAAAAGGCCGGCGGCCCCTTCACCTTGAAGGCCAAAAGCCCCAGCGCCGAACAGGCGGCCACGGATGTGCTGGTCGGTGATGTCTATCTCTGTTCCGGCCAGTCCAACATGGAAATGCAGGTCCGCCGGTCGCTCGACGCCTGGGTGGAGACAGGCACGCGCGCCAACCAGCCGCAGATGCGCTATCTGACTGTGGAGCGTGACACCGCCACCAGCGTAAAGCGCGACTTCGGCAAGCCGGTCAAATGGCAGGTGATCTCCCCCCAGACTGTCGGCGACATGTCAGCGGTCTGCTATTTCTTCGGGCGCGAGATGCGCAAGCTGGAGGAAGTGCCCGTTGGCCTGATCAACACGGCCTGGGGCGGGTCCAGCATTGAAAGCTGGATGCCGGTGGAAGAGCTGCGCAAGCAGCCGGATTACAAGGACGCCCTGACCTTCCTGGCCACCTATGACCGCAACCCGGCTGATGGTGTGCGGGCCTTTGTCGAAGGCTGGCAGAGCTGGTGGAAGAAATCCGGGCAGCCCGAAATCTGGCGCGAGCCGTTCGGTGCCGGCGATAGCTGGCGACCCGCACCCGCCACCTTCCGCCCCTGGGAAACCTGGGGCATGCCGGACATGGCGGCCTATAACAACATTGTCTGGATGCGCGCCAGCATCAATCTGACGGCGGAGCAGGCGGCGCAGGGTGTGGCCCTGCATCTGGGCCCCGCCGATGATCTGGATGTGACCTGGGTGAACGGCACTGCCGTGGGCAGCCAGTATGGCCCCGGCGACCCGCGCCGTTACACCCTGCCCCCCGGCACCCTGAAGCAAGGGGCCAATACCATCACCGTGGCGATCCTGGATGCCTATGGCGATGGCGGCCTGTATGGCACGGCAGAGGCGCAGGCCATTGAATTGACGGGTGGGACCAAACTGACCCTGCCCACGCCCTGGCAGTTCAAGCCCACGCCCGTGGACACCTCGGTGGTGCCGCAGGCCCCCTGGGGCACCGTGAACGGCCTGTCCACCATCCACAATGCCATGCTGGCCCCGATCGGCCCTTATGGCGTGCGCGCCGCCCTCTGGTACCAAGGCGAAAGCAATACCGGGCGGCCGGTGCAGTATCAGTCGCTGCTGACCGGACTGATGGCCGGATGGCGGCGGCAGTTCGGCCCCGACTTGCCCTTCCTGGTGGTGCAGCTACCGGAATGGGGCTATCCGCAGGACAAGCCCATGGAAAGCGGCTGGGCGGCATTACGTGAAAGTCAGCGCGCGGCGGTGGCCGCCGACCCCAAGGCCGGGCTGGCCGTGGCCTTAGGCGTTGGCGACTGGTACGACATCCACCCCGCCAACAAACAGATCGTGGCCAAACGGCTGGTCCGGGCCGCGCGCAAGGTGGTGCGGGGCGAGCATATCGCCCCCTCCGGCCCCATACCGGCCAGCGTCACCCGGACCGGCGACAGCGTATCGATCCGCTTCACCGATATTGATGGCGGCCTGAAGGCCCTGTCCTACCACCGCCCGCTGGGGTTTGAGCTGTGCGGAGAGGGACCGGGCACCTGCCGCTTCGTCGATGCCGAATTGAAGGGCGACACCGTCACCCTGCCCGTGGGCACCGGGCCGGCGGTGCGTGTGCGCTATTGCTGGGCCGACAGCCCCATCTGCAACCTTCAGGACAGCGCGCGCCTGCCGCCGGGACCGTTCGAAGCCGTGGTGAAGTGACCCCCAACACCCGCATTGACAACAAAGTCAATGTACCTCAATGATAGCGCTACCATCGCCCCGACAGAGGGCGACGATAGAGCAAAGATACCGGGAGGAAAATTCAGTGACGACACCGAAGCTGTCACGCCGACTGTTCGGCGCCAGCCTGCTGGCGCTTACCTCCGCCGCGGCCGTACCTGCCACAATCGCGTTCGCCGCCGGCAAGGAACCCTATCGCAACCCCGCCCTGCCCATCGATCAGCGGATCGAGGACCTTCTTTCGCGCATGACGCTGGAAGAGAAGGTGGCCCAGATGATCGGCATCTGGCAGGACAAGAAGCTGGTCAATAACGAGAAGGGCGGTTTCGACGCCAAGCGTGCCGCCAAGGCCTTCCCCAATGGGCTGGGCCAGATCTCCCGCCCCGGCGACCGCGTCGGTGCCGTGGACAGGGATGGTGCCCCCATCGCGGCGGGTGCCAAGGCCAATATCATCAACCGTGAGGGGCTGGAGGCCGCCACCTATGCCAACGATGCCCAGAAATGGGCGGTCGAGCAGACGCGCCTGGGCATCCCACTGATTTTCCACGAAGAAGCGCTGCATGGCTTCGTGGGCCGGGGCGCCACCAGCTTCCCGCAATCCATCGCGCTGGCCAGTTCCTGGGACACGGGCCTAGTGGAGCGGATTTTTGCCGTCGCCGCACGTGAGGCGCGCCTGCGCGGCGTGCATCTGGCGCTGGCCCCCGTGGTTGACATTGTCCGCGACCCCCGCTGGGGCCGGACGGAGGAAACCTATGGCGAAGACCCGTGGCTGGTCTCCGAAATGGGCCTGTCCGCCATGAAGGGTTTCCAGGGCACGACCCTGCCGCTGGCCAAGGACAAGGTCCTGGTCACGCTGAAGCACATGACGGGCCATGGCCAGCCGGAAAGCGGCACCAATGTCGGTCCTGCCCAAATCTCCGAACGCACCTTGCGCGAAAACTTCCTGGTGCCGTTCGAACGCGCCGTGAAGAACCTGCCCATCCGCGCCATCATGCCCTCCTATAACGAGGTTGATGGCGTGCCCAGCCACGGGAACAAGTGGCTGCTGGATACGGTCCTGCGCAAGGAATGGGGGTTCCAGGGCGCGCTGGTCAGCGATTACTTCGCGATCCGCGAGATGAACACAGTCCACCAGATGACGTCCGGCCTGGCCGATGGCGCTGTCCGCGCCCTGAATGCCGGGGTGGATGTGGAACTGCCGGATGGTGAGGCCTATCCGCTGCTGCCAGGTCTGGTGCGTGAGGGCAAGGTTTCCGAAGCGCAGATCAATACCGCTGTGCGCCGCATCCTGCGCATGAAGTTTGAGGCCGGCCTGTTTGAGGCCCCCTATGTCGATGCCAAGGTAGCCGACAAGCTGACCGCCACGCCGGACGCCATCGCGCTGGCGCGTGAGGCGGCGGCCCGGTCCATGGTGCTGCTGAAGAATGCCAACAACACCCTTCCGCTGAACCCGAACGCCACCGGCACATTGCTGGTGGTCGGCACGCACGCCAAGGACACGCCCATCGGCGGCTATTCGGAAGTGCCGCGCAAGGTCGTGTCGGTGGTCGAGGGTTTGACCGCTGCCGCAGGCAAGAACCTGAAGGTAGACTATGCCGAAGGCGTTCGCCTGACCCGGCAGCGTGTCTGGGAAGAAGACAAGGTCGAGCCGATCCCCGACGCCGAGAACGATGCCCTGATCGCCGAGGCCGTGGCCAAGGCCGCCAAGGCCGATACCATCCTGATGGTGCTGGGCGAAAATGAGCAGTTGAGCCGGGAGGCCTGGGCCAAGACCCATCTGGGCGACCGCGCCAGCCTGGACCTCTACGGCCGCCAGTCCGATCTGGCCGAGGCGATGTTCAAGACCGGCAAGAAGGTCATTGTCCTGCTGCTGAATGGTCGCCCGCTGGCCGTCAACCGGCTGGTGGAAAAGGCCGATGCCCTGATCGAAGGCTGGTATCTGGGCCAGGAGACGGGCAATGGCGTGGCCGATGTCGTATTCGGCAAGGTCTCGCCCGGCGGTAAGCTGCCCATCACCATCCCGCGCTCGGTCGGGCAGTTGCCCGTCTATTACAATGCCAAGCCGTCGGCACGTCGTGGCTACCTGTTCGATGACATCACGCCGCTGTTCCCGTTCGGCTTCGGCCTCACCTATTCGACGTTCGAACTGGACGCACCGACCCTGTCGCGCGGCCAGATCGGGGTAGCTGACAGCGTCGATATCTCTGTCACCCTGCGCAATACCGGGTCGCGCACCGCCGATCAGGTGGTGCAGATCTATCTGCGTGATGAAGAGGCGTCGGTCACCCGGCCCGTGAAGGAACTGAAGCGGTTCCAGCGCGTGACCCTGGCGGCGGGTGCCAGCACCATTGTGCGCTTCACCCTCACGCCTGAAGACCTGTCGATCTGGAATATAGACATGAAGCGGGTGGTGGAACCGGGTGTCTTTACCATCAGTGCCGGATTCGACTCTGTGGCGTTGAAGTCGGTCCAATTGAAAGTGGTTTAAGCAAGAGATGCCATAGGCCAGGTCGAGCCGAAGACCACCCCGGACAGCAAAGATTTCGGGCTTTTCTGTCAGGGTTCGGCTTTGCCCTCGGCCTGATCTGCAAATATCTCTGTTACCGCTATCAAATCTGTGGCGTAACCGCTAAACTCATCGCCCGATCCAGGGAGTTTTTCCGACCATGTCCGCCAGCCCCGCCCCCGCCCTGCTGACCGATTTCCTGCCCGCCGACTGGCGCGATGCGCAATTGCTGGGGCGGATGGATTTCGGACAGGGGCCGTCCCCGGTGCTGATCAAGGCCGGGCGGCTTTATGACCTGTCCGAACAGGCGCCGACCGTGGCCGACCTGTTGAATGGCCTGCCCGATGGCGCCCTGCCCGATGGCGGCAAGGATCTGGGCGATGCCGCAGACCTGAAGGTGGCGCTGCAATGGGGTGAACCCCTGCCGGGTGCCCCCACCCTGCTGTCCCCCATCGACCTGCACTGCATCAAGGCCGCCGGCGTCACCTTCGCCGTCTCTGCCCTGGAACGGGTGATTGAGGAGCGGGCGAGAGGTGACTATGCCAAGGCCAATGAGATCCGCAGCGATCTGTCGGCCCGCATCGGCACCGACCTGCGCGCCGTCAAGCCGGGTTCGCCCGAGGCGGCTTCGCTGAAGCAGGCGCTGATCGCCGATGGGCTGTGGTCGCAATATCTGGAGGTCGCCATCGGCCCGGATGCGGAGATTTTCACCAAGGGTCCAACCCTGTCGTCGGTCGGCTGGGGCGCTTATATCGGCGTACGGTCGGACAGCGACTGGAACAATCCGGAACCGGAGGTGGCGCTGGCCGTGGATGGCAAGGGCCGCGTGCATGGGGCCACCCTGGGCAATGACGTTAACCTGCGCGACTTTGAGGGGCGGTCGGCCCTGCTTTTGTCCAAGGCCAAAGATAATAACGCGTCCTGCGCGCTCGGCCCCTTCATCCGCCTGTTCGACGCCACCTTCACCATCGACGATGTGCGCAATGCCGAGGTCACGGTGAGCGTGACGGGTGAGGATGGCTTCACCCTGAACGGCAAGTCCAACATGGCGCTGATCAGCCGCGATCCGCTGGATCTGGTGGGCCAGACCATCTCCAAGAATCATCAGTATCCCGACGGTTTCGTGCTGTTCATGGGCACCTTGTTCGCGCCCATCGACGACCGTGACGCGCCGGGCAAGGGCTTTACCCACAAAGAAGGCGACATTGTCACGATCGCCAGCCCCCGTCTTGGCAGTTTGTCCAACAAGGTCGTCGGTTGCCATGAGGCGCCGGAATGGAACTTCGGCATCGGCGATCTGATGCGCAATCTGGTCCGCCGCGGCCTGCTGCGCGCCTGATCGCCGTCGCCCTTTCCTGAACTGTCAATGCAACGCCCCACCCTGGATTACCCATCATGACCCATGCGATTTACCCATCCTTGCGCGGAAAACGGGTGCTGATCACCGGCGGCGGTTCCGGCATCGGCGCCGGAATGGTGGAGGCCTTCGTCCGACAGGGGGCACGCGTCCATTTTGTCGATGTGGCGGTCCAGGACAGCGAGGAGCTGGTGGCCAACCTGTCGGGGGCCGAGCTGCCGCCGCGGTTCCAGCGCTGCGACCTGACCGACCTGGACGCGGTCAAATCCACCATCGCCGGCATTGTCGCAGCAGACGGTGGTATCGATATCCTGGTGAACAACGCCGCCAATGATGACCGCCACACGGTGGCCGAGGTGACGCCCGATTATTGGGACAACCGCATGGCGGTGAACCTGCGTCACCTGTTCTTCGCGGCCCAGGCCGTGGCACCGTCGATGAAGGCCAATGGCGGTGGCGCCATCATCAATCTGGGGTCCATCTCCTGGCATCTGGCCCTGCCGGAGATTGCGCTGTATCAGACGGCCAAGGCTGCGATTGAGGGCATGACCCGCGCGCTGGCCCGCGATCTGGGTGAGGATAATATCCGTGTCACCTGCGTGGTACCGGGCGGGGTGAAGACCCCGCGCCAGATGCGCCTCTGGCACAATCCAGAGGAAGAGGCCCGCATGCTGGGCCTGCAATGCCTGAAGCAGCGTGTTGAACCGCGCGACATCGCGGCAATGGTGTTATTCCTGGCATCCGACGATGCGCGGCTATGTACGGCGCATAATTATTTTGTCGATGCGGGGTGGCGATGACCGATCTTTCCTCCCTCAAGCCTTCACCTATCTGGGAGTTGAGCGGCATTCTTCTGGAAGGGGCGTGCTGGGACACGACGGCATCCGTGTTCTGGTTCGTCGATATCAAGAAGAAACTGATCCACCGGCTGGACCCGGCCACGGGCAAGCGCGACAGTTGGACAGCACCCGACCAGCCGGGCTTTGTCCTGCCCCGCGCGTCTGGCGGGCTGGTGGTGGGCATGCCCTTCGGCCTGTACCATTTCGATCCGTCGGCCGGCAGTTTCACCAAGCTGGTCTCGGTTGAGGCCGACCGCGAGGGCAACCGCCTGAATGACGGTTTCACCGACGCCACGGGCCGCGTCTGGTTTGGCAGCATGAGCGACGGGGAATGCGCCGACAGCGGCGCCTTCTATCACTGGACCGGTGGGGAGCCGGTGCGGGTGCTGGACGGTATCTGCATCACCAATGGCCCGGCGACCAGCCCGGATGGCAAGGTTCTGTACCATACCGATACGCTGGGTCAGACCGTCTATGCTGGCGACATCCAGGCCGACGGCTCCATCGCCAACCGCCGCGTCTTCGCCAAGATCGGCAAGGATGAAGGCTATCCCGACGGGATGGCCGTGGATGCAGAGGGCTGCGTCTGGGTCGGGCTGTTCTTCGGCTGGGGCATCCGCCGCTACGCGCCCGATGGCAGGTTGCTGGGCTTTGTGCGTTTCCCCGTTTCCAACGTCACCAAGCTGGCTTTTGGCGGTCCGGACCTGAAGACGGTCTATGCCACCACGGCCAGTCTGGGCCTGTCGGACGAGCAGAAGGCGGCCCAGCCCCTGGCCGGCGGCCTGTTCACCTTCAAAAGCCCCGTGGCCGGCCTTCCGCCCGCAAAGGTGCGTGCATGAGCAGCGATAAATATCCCCCCCGCCGTTTCCGGTCGCGCGAATGGTTCGACGCGCCGGGCCGCGCCGACATGACAGCGCTGTATCTCGAACGCTTCATGAATTACGGTCTGACGCCCAAGGAACTGCGCTCCGGCAAGCCGATCATTGGCATTGCCCAGACGGGTAGCGACCTGTCGCCCTGCAACCG